>JAKQIZ010000059.1 GCA_029561465.1 Deltaproteobacteria bacterium
TGTCCGAAAAGCACCTCAAAATGCCTACCTGACGGGCAATTCGTCCGGAAACAGAGCCGATGGCGCCAGAAGGACCTCCGCCAATCAACATACACTGCCCGACCACATCACCAACCCTTGATTTCCGGTGAAAATTACCCCCTTAACACGAGAAAATGGCTTTCCTGTACTCCGAACCGTCAAAAGCAAGTTCTTATCAATTCAATTCAATCAATGTGGGTCTTGATCTCCAGTTCCTTGCCCCGCTTGCGAACGGACTCTTCGGCGAGTTTCCGGTCCGTGATATCCCGGATGGACTCGATGGCCCCGACGATGTTCCCCCGGCTGTCGTAAAGGGGGCTGGCCTTGGCCCAGAGGAAGGCCTTTTGACCCTTTACCTGTGGGACATCCGTTTCGATGATCAGCAGATCCCTATCCTTCTTCAGGACATAATAACCACGCTCGATCCGGTCATCGGGATGGAGGATCAGGTCGATGAGGATGGGGCGCCGCACCCCATAGAAGGTTATGGCGTATTCATAGTCGCCCCTGCCGATGATATCCGGTCCTTGATGCCCGTCATCTCCTCCATGGCCCGGTTACAGGCGATGACGATTCCCTCCCGGTCGATGGCAAAGGTGGCGTCGGGGAGGAATTCGATAATATCCGCAAGACGTTGTTCCGACTCCCGGAGGGCCTCGCGTATGCGCCGCTGTTCCGTAATATCCATCCTCTCAGCGCATTATGCAGCCGCTCTGGGGTTTGCTTTTCTGCTGGAAGCTGCCCGGCAGGGTGAACGTCAGGCCCGGATTCGCCGGCAGGATGACCGGCTTCGTCTGGGTATCCCGCACATAGGCATACTGCCCGGCGCCCACCGACTGTACGCCGACATTGTTCTGTACCGTAATGGTCCCTTCGGGAACGAACAGATAAAGACCGTTGCCGATGCCCGCACAAGTGCCGCCCTCACAGATCCGGACCTCGAAAACCGTCCCACGTACGCCGATGGTCGCCGTCGGCGTATTCATCTTGTAATTGTCCGATTGGAAACGCCTGCCGATCTGGCCGGTCACGGCCCGCAACCCTCCCTTGACGGCGCTGAAGACCGCCTTATCCCCCTTAGGGTTGTACCTGTCGAAGAAATAGGCATCGATCTTCAACTGTGACTGGGGACGCAGGGTAAGCTCACCGCCGTCGGAAAACTTGATACGGGCATAGGTCTTTTTTTCCGTAATCAGGACGTCCCCTACCTCAACAGCCGATTTTATCGACAGGGTCTTGAGGGTATTATCCGCTTTCCGGGCGAAGAGCGGCCCGTTCAAATGGGTCACCGTGCACGCAACCTCGGCGGCCATAGCCGTCGCCGCGCCAACATAGAAAATAAGCAGCGCCAGGATGCTAATTGCAATAAGGCAGCTTGACTTTTGTCGGTTCATCTTTCCTCTCGTCTTTCGCACCCTTCTTGTCACTATCTTTTTCTTTTTCTTTTTCCTTGTCTTTATCTTTGTCCTTGCCCTCCGCGGATTGGGTATCCGAGGAAGCGGTCGTTTCCTCTTTGGCCGCCGGCACCGTCGTCTGGACGTTCTTCTGTTCCACCGTCGAGGTGTCCGTATTGGTTATGGCCGCCACGGTGGTATTCTCCGCCTGAACGATCGCCTGGTCCTGTTGCTGGGCATTTACATCCTTGTTGATCACGCCCGCGGTGTCCGCTACGGTGGTCACTGTATAGTTTTCGCCGCTGTTGCCGTCATCCAGGGTATAACCGGGAGCAACGGTCAATGTTTTCCCCGTGCCGGGATCGGCGGTATCATAAGTCTCGGACAGGCCGGTCAAGGTATCTCCAGGCTGGAGGCCGGCATACGTAGGTGTTGCCGACGCGCTCGTGTTGCCGTCGTAGGTCTTCGTGTTCGTCTGCGCCGTGATCGTCAACGGCGCCTTGTTGATCTCACCCGTTTCATCAGGGACCTTTGTGACGTCATAGTTATTGCCGCTGTTCCCGTCGTTAACTGAAAAACCCGTTACCGCCAGGGTTTTGTTAGTTCCAGCGTTTTTATCGGTGTAAGCCTCGGTGAGATCCGTAACCGTATCCCCCGCCTGGAGGCCGGAATACGTCGGTGTTGCCGACGCGCTCGTGTTGCCATCGTAGGTCTTCGTGTTCGTCTGCGCCGTGATCGTCAACGGCGCCTTGTTGATCACACCCGTTGCATCAGAGGCAGTTGTGACGTTATAGTTATTGCCGCTGTTCCCATCGTTAACTGAAAAACCTGTTACAGCCAAGGTTTTGTTAGTTCCGGCGTTTTTATCGGTGTAAGCCTCGGTGAGATCCGTAACGGTATCTCCAGGCTGGAGGCCGGAATACGTCGGTGTTGCCGCCGCGCTCGTGTTGCCGTCGTAGGTCTTCGTGTTCGTCTGCGCCGTGATCGTCAACGGCGCCTTGTTGATCACACCCGTTGCATCAGAGGCAGTTGTGACGTTATAGTTATTGCCGCTGTTCCCGTCGTTAACTGAAAAACCTGTTACCGCCAAGGTTTTGTTAGTTCCGGCGTTTTTATCGGTGTAAGCCTCGATGAGATCCGTAACGGTATCTCCAGGCTGGAGGCCGGCATACGTCGGTGTTGCCGCCGCGCTCGTGTTGCCGTCGTAGGCCTTCGTGTTCGTCTGGGCCGTGATCGTCAACGGCGCCTTGTTGATCACACCCGTTGCATCAGAGGTAGTTGTGACTTTATAGTTATTGCCGCTGTTCCCATCGTCAACTGAAAAACCCGTTACCGCCAAGGTTTTCTCAGTTCCGGCGTTTTTATCGGTGTAAGCCTCGATGAGATCCGTAACGGTATCTCCAGGCTGGAGGCCGGCATACGTCGGTGTTGCCGCCGCGCTCGTGTTGCCGTCGTAGGTCTTCGTGTTCGTCTGCGCCGTGATCGTCAACGGCGCCTTGGCTATTGTTCCGATATCGCCGTTGGCGCCGGTATCGGCAAGCTGATAGCCATAGACCAAGGCGTTGCCGTTGCTCGCCGAGGCAATCTCAAGTCCGGTGACACTGACGTTCTTCCCCGTTCCCACATGCCTGGTGTCGTAAAGGCCGGCGGCGGGATTGTTGATGTTCACCGTATCGCCATCTATTGCTCCGGACTTGGTATAATTGCCGGCACTAAAGGTGGCGCTGTTCGTGCCGTCATAGACCTTGTTAACCTCTCCGGCAAGCCCGACGGTAACCTTGGGCGCCACGGTATATATAAAACCGTTGCCGCTGCCGGAAATGTCGCCGCCGAATGCCGTGTTGTACTGTTTGAAATCGTAACTGAGACCGCCCCGGGTGTCGTTGGCCGGATCTGAGGAATAGACGAGCCAGCGCCCGGCCCCGGGATTGAGGGCGGATGAACCGACGTTGTTAATAAAATTCCTTCCCGAGTCAAGGATGATCGTATCTCCTCCCGAGGTCATGGTAACGGTTTTATCGAGGATTATATCTCCCTGGAAGGTACGAAGCGTCATTTTTCCATCGCTTTGGACACCGTTGGCGCCGCCCAGGACGCCCACCTTCAGGTTTCCCGTATTCTCCGTAACCGCGAAGGTCCCGCCGGCGGTGCTATTCGACCCGTCCACGGTCAGGGTGTTGCCGCTGCCGATGGAACTGGTGTAATTTATGTTTCCCGTAGTGCTGTTCGTCAGATGCACCGTCGGGACATTGTTGTTGCCCGTCAAATCAATCCCGCCGGCAGTGTTTAGATTCAGGACGCCGGCAGTGATGGCGCCGGTTTGATACAAGACCGTCCCGGTGTTTTTCAAAGAGAAGGTCTGCCCCGTGGTATCGATGGTCCCTAACTGGGAGATCACATTATCCTGGGTACTCAGATCCGTAGCGCCGGAGGTATTTACGAGACTGAGGGTCCCCGCCTTGAGGATGCCGGTCTGATTGAGCGCCAGCGTATTCTTCAGGGAGAAATCCCGGCCTGTTGCATCAATTGACCCCAGGTAAGAGATGGCGTTGTTCTGGGTACGCAGATTCGTCGTTCCCGAGGTGTTCGTCAGATGCAGGGTGTTCGTCGTCAGAGCGCCGGTCTGGGTGATGTTGCCCGTGGCGGCAAGGGTTATGGAATTGGCCGCCGTCAGGGCTTCCACGGAGAAATCGCCCATCCTGTTGAGGGAAAGGTTCTGGAATCCCGTCCCCAGGGAACCGCCGGTATTGACGTAGTCGTTCGTCACCGTCAGGTCGCCGCTGCCACGAACCTCGCCACCGCTCAGATTCAGGTTGTATAAAGAAGTTGATACGTCCAGTGTCAGGTCGCCACCCTTCACATTGACCGTGCCAATGCCGTTTACGCCATCTTTCAGGCGCGCGCTGCCGGTGTTGGACACGGTGAGGGCGCCGCTAAGTGATGTTGTGCCAAGGACGTTGAGGGAACCGCCGGAGACATCCAAAGAGTTGTTGCTGCTGATCGTCAGCCTGCCGACGGTATCCGTACCGTAAGCATGGGTGACGGCGAATCCCGAATCAATAAGGGCCGAGTCCGTGGAAATGGGAAGTAGGCCGCGACTCCAGTTTTTGGCGACACCCCAGTCGAGATTGCCCTGGCTGTTGTTGAAGAAATTGCTGTTTGAACCGCTATATACCAGGCGAGCCGCCTCTCCTGCATAAAGGTTGTAACCGACAGCGAAGCCGGTGAAAACGTTGGTCGTGGAAAAAGTGCCCGTTGCCGTTCCACCCATGGTGAGAAAGGGTATAGCGTCATCATTGGCAGGATTGTAATCATTGTAGAGGTCGGCGTTAAGAGTGCCGTTCATGGCGATGCCTTCACTGACCTTCAGTTTGTCGTATTGGCCGGCCTCGACGCCACCCAACCGTACGTCAAGGGAACCGGCGGGGTCCAGTAAGAGTCCCCCCGTTAAGGACAGCGTACCCGTAGCTTCATTCGTGCCGGGACGGATCGTGCCGGTGTTTGTAAGTGTGTAGCCGGCGCCCACGTTGATCGTACCCGCACCTTTAATCGTACCGGCATTGGTAAAGCCGCCGCTTCTTTTAAAGGTTGCTCCCGACGCTACGTCGATGACGCCGGAGGTGGAAAAAGAACCTGGAACGTCAATGATTCCAGATTGAATATCAATGGTCCCCGTAGAATTATTTACCGGGAAAGAATAATAATAACCAATTTTTGAAACACCCGTCCCAGCGCTCTTCCGCAATGTCCCTTCATTCGTAAATGTCGGCACGGCCCCCGAACTATACCAAATAGATTCGTCCGTCTTGATGTCAAACAATCCGCCGCTCTTCACCGT
>JAKQIZ010000064.1 GCA_029561465.1 Deltaproteobacteria bacterium
TTTTTTTCCGGGCTGTATGAGGGCCCGCTCAATGCTCCTTCGGTGTACCCGAATCCCAAAATGCTTTTCCACCTCGTCCAAGAGCGCGGGGATCTTTGTCGGTTCATCCCCGCTACAGGCCCTCTCGACAAAAGCCAATACTTCTGGCGTCAGTTTATGCCCGCTCCGAGGGCCACGTTTACGGGGCATAAGCCCCGTTACGCCTTCCCGATCAAACTCGTCAGAACTCTTATAAAAAGATGGTCGGGAAAAACCAAACGAAGCCGCAGATCGACTAACTGATTCTCCATCTTTGCGCACCCTGCGAAGCATCTCGTACTTGACTTGAACCATATCCCGGGGATCGAAAAAATCGTTGTCTCTGAACAGCGGATCGGTCACCGGATGAGTGTTTAATGCACCACAATCGCGCAATGCCTTCTCTTTGGAATCGCTACGCTGAGGTTTGGCCATGGGAACATCCTCCTTCATAACGGCATCATATGTTAATCTAATTATGCCGCATATTACGGAGTTGTCAAGAAATATTTTCCGCATATTATAAATTAATATATTATTTAAAAGGGTTATTTGGAAGCAATTGAGACCCGCAATCATGCATGCGGCATAATTATGTTTACAAGTGCGGCGTAATTCCATTTACACCTCCTCACTCACGCGGAGCCGATCAAGCAAATCGACAAGCTGAAGCAAATCTTCCACCCGCAGGGGTGAACGACCCGCGGACACTACAACAAAGGGGTCTTCGCCAGCAATGTCCGTCCACGAAGCTGGAAGTCGCCGCATTTGCCCTGAGGAGTCCATAAAGTAGACGCGCTCTTCCCCCCAGGCATGGCGATACTCGATCATCTCGAACTCTCGACCATGAAGAGGATGGAAAGGGTGGGTCACCTGGAAAAATCGCTTCTCATGTTTTACACTCTGTGTACTTGACAGACAATACCAAAGTGCGAGAAGAATCCATCGTGAGACGAACCTTTGCCAGGATACCATTGTAAGCCATATCGTCGGATGGCTTCAAATGGAGTACGTGCCGGAGGGGCTTGACGATAAGCAAATGGATATGTTTGAATCTCGCGTTGATGCTTGGGTGAAAGAATCCGGAGTAGGCCAGGAGTAATCAACTGGCGATTGAACCATCGGAAGATATCGAGAACTCGGTACTCACAAGATCTAATGGAAAATCTGGGTTAAATATTAATTGACAAACATGTATAAATAAAATACGACGACTTCGTAAAAAGTCAAAAAATGTTCCATTTGGGACGGCATCGTAAAAAGATCCGCAGGCGAGGCGCGCGAATCCTGAGGAATGAGGCGTACTTGGACGTACGTCGCAGTGACGAGGGATGAAGAGCTTTCGAAGCATCCGGACTTTTTACGATGCCGTCAAGATTCGGTCACTGATCGTAGCCGAATTCCTTTACCAGCCGTTCGCTGTGGGTCCAGTCCTTCTGTACCCGGACGAACAGGGTCAGAAATATCCGGGTGGCAAAGAACCTCTCCATTTCGAGCCGGGCGGCGGTGCCGATCCTTTTCAACATGGCGCCCCGGCGGCCTATTATGATCTTCTTCTGCGAGTCTCGCTCCACATTTATGGTCGCCTCGATGCGGATCAGTTCCTTCCCCTCCTCTTCCTTGAAGGCATCCACGACGACGGCGGTGGCGTAAGGGATCTCTTTGTGGGTATAGGAGATGATCTTCTCCCTGATTATTTCGGCGGCGATAAATCTCTCCGGACGGTCGGTGAGCATGTCTTCCGGAAAATAGGGAGGGCCGGCGGGGAGGAGCGACCGGATTTCCTGAAGGAGGACCGGGACGCCGTCGCCGGTGCGGGCGCATAGGGGAATGAAGGCGCGGCAGGGGAAGATCGTCCGGGCCGCGTCGATGAGGGGCAGGAGGGCGTCTTTTTTTACCAGATCCATCTTGTTGACGGCCAAGATTGCCCGTTGCCGGTAAGATTGAAGCGTCGCCAGCAGCGCCCGGTCCTCGGGGGGGATGTCCTCGCCCGCCTCGATGAGCACCAGCAGCACATCTACGTCTCCCGCCACGTTGCGCGCCGTTTTCACCATGGCGGCGTTCAGAGGCTTATGAGGATCGTGAATCCCCGGGGTGTCCAAGAAGATCATCTGGCCATCGGCCTGATGTTTGATCCCCATGATCCGGTTGCGGGTCGTCTGGGGTTTGGGGCTGGTAATGGCGATGTTCTCCTCCAGGATACTGTTGAGGAGGGTCGATTTGCCCACGTTGGGCCGTCCCACGATACCGATGAATCCCGATTTGAACATCTAAACCTCCTCTTTCAACCACAGAGATAATGGAAGTCCCGCTCCGCCGTTTTGATTTCCAAGGCGGCGAGGCGGCAGTGGTTCCGTAAGAACTTGATGTTGCAGTTTTCATGTCCGCGAAAGGCGCTTTCCTCCCCGGGGGGGACAAAAAAGACCGCCTTCCGGCCCTCGAGATCGGCGCCCCCAAGAAGGGCCAGGGCCCGTTCCCGCCAGCGCGCCGAAGCGACCAGGGCCCCGAAGGCGGGATGATAGGGGCCACCCAGTACGGCGCCGGGGCCGCTGAGGATATCCGTTGCCTGGAGACCCAGGCGGATGATGGCGATGCCCGCATTTTCCAGGATGTCCCACGCCTGCCGGCAGAGATCGACGGCTTCGGGGAGCGTTAAAGGCACGTACCGCCCCTGAAGAAAATCCTCCGCCAGGGGGCTGCCGGCGAGGACCAGGGTGGGATGGATACGCACACCTTGGGGTCCAAGCGCTGTCGTCCGGGAAACGGTATCCAGGAAGGCGCCGCCATCGTCGCCGGGCAGGCCCGCCATGAGATGGAGGATGACCTCCAGCCCCCGGTGCTTGAGCATCGCCACGGCGGCGACTACATCCCGGGCGGTATGCCCCCGGCCGGAGGCGGCCAGTACGCCGTCGACCAGGGACTGGGCGCCGATTTCCACGGTCCGGACCCCGAAGGCCGCCAGTCGTTCCACATCCTTGTCGCGCAGGCAATCCGGACGGGTCGAGACGCGGATCCCTACGACGGTGCCGTTTTCCATATGCCGCCGGGCCATGTGGAGGAGATCTTCCTGTTCTTCCGGGGTCAGGCCGGTGAAATTGCCACCGTAAAAGGCGATCTCCACCGGTTGCCCGGGTTTTTTCCCCCGCGCTGCCGAGGTGAGAAACGCCCGAACCTTTTCGTGGAAATAGCCCGCCCCCAGCTTTCGGGGATCAGCACCGCCGGAGATCTCCTGGTTGCAGAAACGGCAGCGGTGGGGACAGCCGCGATTACGGAGGAAAAAGGGGATGATCATGGCTCGGCGGCGGCGGTGAAGAAATCCCAGGCCTTTTTTGCCACCTGCTGCTCCGCCTCCTTTCTGCTCTTGCCGACGCCGGTGGTCTCCATCATCCCGGCAATCTGGATTTCCACCACAAAGGTCTTGTCATGGTCCGGTCCGGATTCGGACTGCAACAGGTATCGCGGTGTCTCGTGGAACCGGTTCTGGCAATATTCCTGGAGGGCCGATTTGTAATCCTGGAAATGGGGGCCGGCACCGCTGCCTTCGGTGATCAACTGGGCAAACAGGTTTCTGATCAGCACAGACGCCCGTTCATAGCCGCCGTCGAGAAAGACCGCGGCGATTACGGCTTCGAAGGCGTCGGCGAGGAGAGAGGATTTCTCCCGGCCGCCGGAGGACTCCTCTCCTTTTCCCAAGAGCAGGCACTCGCCTAGACCGAACTTTCTCGCCAGATTCGCCAGGGATTGCTCATTGACAACGGCGGCCCTCATCTTGGAGAGCTGACCTTCCGTATAGGCGGGAAACCTGTTCATGAGCTCATCGCTGATGCAGAGCTGCAGGACGGCGTCCCCGAGGAATTCGAGCCGTTCGTTGTCGGAGTAGGGCGCCGAGGGATTTTCATTCGTAAAGGAACGATGGGTACAGGCGTTCATCAGGAGACGGTGATCTTGGAAAACGTATCCGAGGGTCGCGGTCAGGGCCCGCCAGTGCGAGCACTCTTCCCTATTCATGGACGGGCGCCCCCAAAAGCGAGTGATCGTTGGCCAGGGCGGCAATTTTCGCCGGCATGATGGTGTTGGTCATTACCGCGCTTCCTTTCTTGAAGACCACCGAAA
The DNA here is from genome assembly GCA_029561465.1 of Deltaproteobacteria bacterium. Lineage (GTDB taxonomy): Bacteria > Desulfobacterota > Syntrophia > Syntrophales > UBA8958 > UBA8958. Next base: position 4,132 of record JAKQIZ010000064.1, read on the forward strand.
GATAGTTGTGGGACAAGCCCTGAAAGCGACCGCCGTCTCGCTTTTCTCGCTCTTCTACCAGGACCGGTAGGACGGCGCCGACGAACTTTTCCATATGTTGCCGGCGTTTGTTTGTGCCCAGGTCCCTGAGGATGAGGCAGCGCCTCTTTTTCTCTTCCTCCCGCACTTGATTGCCCATCCGGGCCGCCGCAGTTCCCGAGCGCCGGGAGTAGGGGAAGACATGAAGGTAGGCAATCGGGGCGGAGGTAACCAAATTAATCGTATTTTCAAAGGCTTTCATGTCTTCGCCTGGAAAGCCCGCCATGACGTCCATCCCGACGGTCATGTCGGGGCGGAGGGAGACGGCCTTTTCCAGTAACGCCTGGAAAAATATCCGGTCGTAGTTGCGGCCCATCTTGGTCAGGATGCCGTCATCCCCGCTCTGGAGGGGGATATGGAGATGGGGACATACGATCCGGGCGGTGCTCATTATCCCCAGGATCTCATCGCTGATTTCCCGGGGCTCCAGAGAGCTCAACCGCAAACGTTCCACAAGCTGATAGTCTTCCACGTGCCTCAATACCTTAGCCAGGGTGGAACCGTCCCGGCGGTCCTCGCCATAGACCCCGAGATGGATGCCCGTCAGCACCACCTCCCGATAACCGCGCCGGGCCAGGTTTTCGATGCGCTCGATTACTTCCGCCGCTCCGATGCTGCGGCTTCGCCCCCGGGCAAAGGGGACGATGCAATAACTGCAGAAGGCATTGCAGCCGTCCTGAATCTTCAGGAAGGCCCGGGTGTGACCGGAAAAACGGCTGACGGGAGGGATATTCGCCTCCCGATAGCCGTCGATCGGTGCAACCTGCACCTCCGGTGCCAGGGACGCCTCCATCCCCTCCGAAAACTTTTCTCGTACGGCGGCGATTATTTCCCTCATCCGGTGTTTCTCCTCTGTCCCGACGACCACGGCGACCCCCGGCATCCCGGCAAAAACATGGGGTGTGGTCTGGGCATAACAGCCGGTGACGATGATGGCCGCCTGGGGGTTGAGCCTTTGCGCTCGCCGGATGAGCTGCCGCGACTGATAATCCGCGCCGTTCGTGACCGTACAGGTGTTGATGATATAACAGTCCGCGGCGGCGTGGAAATCCACGAGGCGATAGCCTGCTCCGGTCAGACATTCCGCCATGGCCGCCGATTCGTATTGATTTACCTTGCATCCCAGGGTGGCGATGGCCACCTTGATGAATGCCCCGGAGGCCACGATGGGGACTTGAGATGCCTTATTGTTCGCATCATCATGGTCCGCCGGGGTGGCATCAAAAACACCGCCCGATTCCGGTGTGGACATGTCGGCCGTTTCCTTCAGCATAACATATTCTTTTCTCTGCTCTTTTCCCTCATGGGCCGAAAAGCATAACTGCGGCCCGATTCTTTTGTCAAGGTGAAAGGATACTGGATTTTTTTCCCGAATTCCGCTAATAAGTACCTAGGTTTCTTTGTCCCAAACGGAAGGCATCCATCCATGGAAGCAATATGGTCTTCAATCCATACCCATCAGTTTGCCGTAGTGGCGATCGTCATCGCCGCCCTGATCGTTATCTATTTTCTTTTCAAAAACCTCATCAAGCTTGCCTTGCTTTTTCTCCTCATCATGATCCTGACCGGGGGTTATTTCTACCTTACTGCTCCGAAGAAATCTCCCGAAGACCTCAACCGGGCCATCGAGCAAACCCAGGAGCAGACCGCCGAGATTATCGACAAGGGGAAAGTCGCTTATGAGAAGGGTAAGGAGGTTGTAGAACGGGGCAAAGAACTTACCGACCGGTTCGGCAAGGTGATTGGCGGCAACCCCCGCCGGGATTGATTCCTGCGGCGTGAATATGCCGGCCATACCGCGGATATTATGGTCTTGGGCGGCGACCGGCGGGGCGGGAGAATCAAAATATGTTGACCTCCATGGCTCGCACCGGACAGGCGGAGACGCATAGTTCGCACCCGTTGCACTTTTCGGGATCGAAGACCACCTTCCGAGTGCCGGGCTCAAAAGAGAGGGCGTCGGTGGGACAGAAGGCCGTGCAGGCCCCGCAATGAACGCACTTGTCGGAATTCTGGTTGACGCTCTTGGATAAGGGCTCCACCTTGAGACCTTTATCCTTGAGAAAACGGATGCCGTTGTCGAAATTCCGCTGGTTGCCGCTCAGCTCCAGGACTATTATGCCTTCCCGCTTGGGGAAGATCCGGGCCTTGAGGATGTTGAATACTAGGTCATGGGTTTTGACGAGCTGGCAGATAATCGGCTGGTCGACGTTGTCGGCCGTGTAGTGAATGACGATTTTTCTCGATACGATTTGTTCCTCCGCCATGATCTCGCTCCCATCGGAATTGGTTGGGGCGATGTTAGGGGAGCGGTCTTTTTTTGTCAAGGCTTTCATGACGATCCTTTCATTTATCTATCGGTTGCCCTTGCCTTTCTTGTCCTCTTCCCCGGCACCGGCCGCCGGGGGAAAGATATCGAAGAACGGCTTGAAGGGATTTATGGGGTTGATCGCGGAATAATCGATGCCCAAATCCAGCCACTTTTTGAACTGATTGTCCGTCACGGAACGGTAGGATAGGTAGTTATTGAGGATCTGTTCCAGGTATTGCTGAAAAAAGTCGTTGAGGAGGTTTTCCCCGAACCGGATGAGGAGGTGCAGGAGGGGTACGGGGAGCAGAAAATTTTTTTTTCTCGATTCCTCAAGAATCACCTGGGTGAGGATAAAGGCGGTAACGTCCTCCCCGGTTTTGGCGTCCAGGACCTGAACCTGATGGTCCGCACGGATGGCCCGGGTTATGTCTTCGAGGTTGACATAACTGCTCTTGGCCGTATCGTAGAGGCGTCGGTTGCCGTATTTTTTATAGAGGAGCTTTTCTGCCATAAGCGCTTTCCTTGTATGCAGGATGTCTTTAAGCCTTAGCAGGTATCATGTTATAACGCAACAAAAAAAACTGTTTATGGGCAGAAAAGTGGTTAAGCGGAGGCTTTTAATTTGATAACAACTCGATAAATAAAAGATTATTTTATGACGGCGGTGAATGCCCTGTTTATTTGTGGGCAAAAATTATTTTGCAATGCAACATTTTTCCTTGACAAACAAAAAAGGAAGGCTATAATAGCCCAAAAACAAACAGGAGGTATCAAAAAAATGGAACAGGGAAAGATAGCCAAACAGATGATCGATTTTCACAAGGCCACCTTCGACAACACCTTCAATGCCATGTCGATTTTACAGGAACAGACGGAGCGGATGGTGAACATGTTTCTCGAACAGTCTCCCTGGGTGCCCGAAGAGGGGAAAAACGCCATTCAGGACTGGGTGAAGGCCTACAAGAAGGGACGTATGGATTTCAAGACTTCCGCCGACGACAGCTTCAAGAAGGTGGAAGATTTTTTCGCCGGGTTCAACAAGCAGGCCAAGGAAACAAAGGTCAAAGCGGGCAAATAGCCTGAAATAATTAAAAGGAGGAATGAATATGGATCCGAAACAGATTTCCAAACAGATGTTCGATTTCAACAAGATGGCTTTTGAGCGGTCCTTTGCGGCCATGGTGGTCATGCAGGATCAGGCGGAGAAGATGTTCAATATGTGGCTCGACCAGAACAAGTGGTTCCCCGAGGAAGGGAAGAAGGCCATGTCGGAGTGGGTGAAGACCTACAAGAAGGGTCGGGAAGACTTCAAGTCCAAGGTTGAAGAGGGATACGACAAGATCGAGCAATATCTGGCGCCGGCGGAAAAATAGGGCATGTAGATAAAATCGATTTGGTTGCAGGGAACAATTATGATCTCCAAGTATCAACAACAGGTTTTGAAACGTGCCGCGTCCCTATACACGGACAGGTTAACCGAGACCCCCGGAAAGATGCTGGGTGTAGCCACGGATATCCTCAAGGCCGGCCAGCTTTACGGCCTGGGCGTCATGGCATATTTTGCCGATTTCATGGTTCCCTTCTGGACGGCGTGGCAGAGCTTCAACCGCCTGGAAAAGGAAAAGCTCCGCCGGACTTTCTTTCTCCAGAGCCTGGCCGACTATTACGAGTTGATGCAATTCAATCTTCAAATCGCCGAGCAAGGCATGCAGGGCACGGTCAACGGTTTTCGTGATTTCTACCGGAAGGAAACCGCCCAGGCCCTCATGTCCCTGCTCAACAGCCTCTACGGGGAGGAAGAAGAGGATGTGGGCAAGTATGCCGCACGTCTGGTTCAACTTACCGACGGCGTCATCAATCGTTACCCCGAGGCAATCAAAAATATCGGTGGCGAATTCGGCTTCCACTTCGACGACGACGGTTACATCAAGACGGCGGAGACGGACCGGTTCTTCCTGTATCAGGTCCTTTCCCGGGATAAAAGCATCACCCCCCGCAAGGACGGGAAACCGGTCGTCATCATTCATCCCTATGTGCTGGGACCGAATATCCTGGCCTTTCTTCCCGATGAAAAGAAAAGCTATGTCCATGCCTTTGCCGATCAGGGCATCCCCACCTACATCCGGATCCTGAAGGATATCCAGACTACGGAGGCGGTGCAGATCATGACGGGGGAAGACGACGCCCTCGATACCCGCCGGTTCTGTGAATTGCTTATGGTAACCCATGGCCGTCCCGTGACCCTGAACGGTTTTTGTCAGGGCGGTTTTATGGCCCTTCTGGATATCCTCTCCGGCGAACTCGATGGCTTAGTGGACGCCCTGATCACCTGTGTCGCTCCCATGGACGGCACCCGCAGCAGATCCCTGGTGGAATACATGCAGCATTTGCCGGGTCGGTTCCGGGACTTGAATTATGCCGTCAAGAAGTTGCCGAACGGCAACGGCATCGTTGATGGCAAGGTCATGAGCTGGGTCTATAAATTAAAGAGCATGGAAAAAGAGGCCCCCTTCGTCACTTTTTATCGGGACCTCAGCAACGTCGGCGGGCAGGGGATCAGCAAGACGGCGGCGGCAATGAACCATTGGCTGATCTATGACCGGATCGATCTGCCGGAGGGCATTACAAAACTGAGTTTCGATTCCTATACGATTCCGGTGGCCGAAGACGGCACCCTGCCGGTAAAGCTTTTCGGCAGGACTCTCAATTTCAAGGGGATGCAGGAAAAGGGCATTCCCTGGCTGCTCTGCTACGCGGAGCGGGACGATCTTGTGGACAAGGACGCCGCCCTGGCGCCTGTAGATTTCATCGACGTGGAAGTAACGCCTTTTCCCAAGGGGCACGGGGCGATCGCGACCTCCTGGTCCGATCCGCGTTCCGCCTGCGCCCTCCACACCCGGTTCGGTAATGGTTACCGGGGGCCGGTGCGATTCCAGCTTGATCTGGAGGAAGGGAAGACAACGAACAATGGATCGTAATTTCTACGAGTTTTGGGGACAGATGTTTCTGAATTTGGCGAAGGGGCAGAAGCAGATCGAGGACTTTCGTAAATGGTTCGGTCAGGGGCTGATGGGTTATGAGTCCATGAATGCAATGTTCCGCAAGGCATACGGACTGGACCGGATCGAAGAAGAATCGCCGGATTATGCGGAAATCTGGAAGAAGTCGGTGGAGACCTTTCAGAAATCCTTTCGGGAGGGACTATCTCTGATGGAGGTGGTTCCCAAAGGAGAATATGAAAAACTCGTGCAGAAGTGCGCCGCCCTGGAAAAAACCACGGCGGAGCAGGAGGAGACGATTCGTACCCTGAAGCGTCTCCTCACCGAAGAGGCGAGCGGCGCTCCCGCCGCCGCCCTCGAGGATCTCCAGGGGCTGCTCAAAAATCAACAGGCCCAGTTTCAGGAACTGGTGAAAAACATGACGCTCCTTTTCGAAAA
>JAKQIZ010000077.1 GCA_029561465.1 Deltaproteobacteria bacterium
GCGGTTGCTCATTTCAGGGGGTATGCCGGAGCTCCGGCATAGGATAACTAATTGATAAATAAGGGGAAAATAGGTGCTACCCAAAAGTTTTCCTCCCGAAAAACTTTCCGTTGTCGTAGGTGATTCGGTTAATTGTTTACTCTCATAATACCAATGCCTTCCGGATGCAATAAAATAGTTGGGCGCGCGCTGATATTTTTTGAGATAGAGAGAGCAACCTTGCGGGGGTATATTCCATATTGCCGATTTTCCTATGGTTCGCTGCGGGTGATGTTTTCGAGCCGGGAGATATGTTTCTTATCAAAGGAATAGATCTCGGAAATATTCATCTTTTCCGCAAGGGCGGCAATATGGCCGTCCACAAAGTCCACATTTTGATCTTTATAGATCTCCAACGCCCTGGCAACGACGGCGCCATTGAGCACTTCCAGTCCCGGCGTGGCCAAAATGGCGCGGATCATGGGCACAATAGCCGCCGGCTTCAGGTCATAAGAGGATTCCAGCACCCAGATCAGTTCCGCCAGGACGAGGTCCGAGGTAATCAGCTTGACATTGCCGATAGTTGCTTCGTTGAGGAGCGCCTCGACCCGGTCGGCCTTTTCGGGATCGTCATCAGTCAGGTAGCGAACGAAAAGATTGGTATCCACAAAAGCGGTCTTCATTCATCTTCTCCCTGAACTCTTTCCGCAACGGCGGCCTTGGCCCGTGCCCGTTCCGCGGCAAAGGGTTCCGCCGCTCCGGACTTCTTGACAGCGCCACGGAATGATTTCAAGGTCTTGACGGGCTGCAAAACGATCCGATCTCCCTCCCGGATAAAAGATATCCGGTCGTTAGTCCGGATGTTCAGCATATCCCGTATTGCTTTGGGAATGGTAACCTGTCCTTTGGCGGTAACCGTGGACAACATATTTCCAACCTCCATATATATTCTTACGAGTTATTATGCGTAAGAATATATGCGCTGTCAAGCTTGTTTTCTTACATTTTCAGTTTACACCAGCGAGGCCAGAAAGCGGTCCGCGCTGACCAGCCGGACCCCGCCCTTTTTCACATCCACATCCTTTTCGGCGGTGAGCTGATATAGATAAGGGATCGGCAAACGAGTTCCAAAGTAGTTGAGATGCCGCGATATTTCCCGGGAGGAGGATTTCACTTCCACGGCGAACCAGGGCTGCTCGTCCGCCGTTACGAGAAAATCGACCTCGCGACCGTCCACATCCCGCAGGAAATTGAGTTCCATCCGATAGCCCTGGGTATCGGACAGGTAGTGACATAGTTTGAGAAGGTGAAAGGCGACCATGTTTTCAAGCTTGGCGCCGTCGTCGTGCTGGATTTCCGTCCAGTCCAGAAGGTAGAGCTTGGGCTGTTTCCGCAACGATTTTATCTTGTTGTGGCTGAACGGATAGATGCGGAAGGCATAATAGAAGGATTCCAGGATTTCCAGCCAATGGGCTGCCGTCTTGTGATCGACGGCCAGGTCTTCCCGGACGGCATTGAGGGACAGCAGAGAGCCGAGGCGACCCGGCAGCATATCGAGCAGGATCTGCAACGAGGAAAGATCGCGGATACTTGCCAGATCCCGGATGTCTTCCCGGACCAGCCGCTCCTGCCGCTGGGTTCGCCAGCGCCGGAGAAACCTGACATTCTGCTTCATGAGCGGTTCCGGAAATCCGCCGAATCTCCAGAGGAGATCATGGACCGCGGAGATCGTGGCGCCGGGGCCGGCCAGGGCGATTTCCTTGCCGGGGATCAGTGGGTTTTCACTCTCCAGGAATTCGGCGACGGAAAAGGGATGCAGACGGTAATAGTAGTATCTGCCCATGAGCGAGTCCCCGCCGCGCCGGTAGACATCGAGGCGGGCGCTGCCGGTGACGAGCATCCGGTAGGTCTCCCGTTCTTTGTCGAAGAGCCCCTTGAGGTAATTCTTCCAGTCCTTGTATTTGTGAATCTCATCGAAGAGCAGGATCTTGGCGTCGCCCTGAAAGCGATACTGAAGAATGTCCTGGCGGTCGGGGGCATAGTCCCAATTCAGATACTGGTGCGCCGGAAAATTGTTTTCCCCGATGAAACGGGCCAGCCAGGTCTTTCCCACCTGCCTGGCACCGCCGATGAAGACCATTTTGTCATTGATATCTGAAAGAATATGGGGTGTTAAATATCTTGCTTTCATGACGGCATTATGCACGAATATTGGACCGTAGTCAAATATATTTGCCAATAATTTGGAGTGGACGGAAAAAAGGCCACAGCGCCGCCGGATGACGTTTCACAGGCGTTGATATCAAAAACGTCAATGATCAAAAAATGACGACATCGTAAAAAGTCCATATGCGGCGAAAGCGCTTCATCCTTCGTCACTGCGACGTACGCACAAGTACGCCTCATTCCTCAGGATTCGCGCGCTTTGCCTCTGGAGCTTTTTACTTCGTCGTCTCCATCATGACTTTTTACGAATTCATCAAAAATGTTCCGGTGGCAAACCGTGATCAGTCGCCGGACGGCGCCGCCATCCTGATCGTCCGGAGTCCCGTCCAGATCAGGATGGCGGCGAAGATGACCTTGAGCGTCGCTTCCGGAAGATAATGGGCGCATGACCCGCCGGCAAAGGTGCCGATCAGGATCCCGGGTATAAGGCCCGGCAGGACATGCCGGTTCACATTTCCCAGCCGCCAGTGGGTAAAGGCGCCCACGGCGCCCGCCGGGATCATGGCGAGCAGGGCGCTTCCCTGGGCCGTGTACTGATCGAATCCTGTCAGCAGCACCATGCCGGCGATCATGATGGGTCCTCCCCCCACGCCCATCAGCCCGGAGCAAAATCCCGTCGCGGCGCCGGTAGCCAGAAGCAGCAATGATTTTAAAAGCTCCCCCTCCGGGTGGAAAACGGCGGGAAAGTAGGGTTTAGACAGGACAAGGACGGAGATGAAAACGAGAAAGATGCCGAAGGCCCGCTTCAGCTTCCGCTCGGGAAGCGCGGTGCAGCATTTTGCCCCCAGGCGTGCCGGCCAGAGGGCGCCGCCGGCCAGGAAGAGCGCCGCCCAGAGATCCAGGGAGCCGTGCAGGGCGTAGGTAAAGGCACCCATCATGCCGGTAAATACCAGCGCCACGAGACTGGTGCCGTGCGCCTGGTGCTGGCCCATCCCCGCCATCCCGACCAGCAGCGGCACCATCACCATCCCGCCCCCGAGTCCCAACAGGCCGCCGAAGATACCGGCGGCAAAACCGATCAGAAATTTTGTGAACATGAGCGATCTCGGAAATCGTTCCCTGCCGGGAGGGGACGGACGATCGCCGGACGTTCCGGCGGCTGGCGCGTCTCCGCCGGCCGGTCAGGGCCGGGTGCCGACGATGAAGGGCCAATGGAGATCGCAGGGCACCCCCATGCGCAGCCAGGAATTGCGGGCGTCCAACTCCTCGTTGATCCGGTCCCGAATCGTTTTCAGTGCCCCGTCGCCGCACCGGACCTGAAGATCCGGGGATGCCGCGGCGATCGTCTCAGGCGGATCGCCGCCGATTTCACCCCGGTAGAATTCCCTGGTCTCCTCCGCGACGTCCGCGGCAATGACCAGTTCGTGAATCAGGAAGGCCTGCATTTTCCCCCCGCTTCAGGATTTCGGCACGAAAGGCATAAAGGCGTATTCTTTATCCCGGACCCGAAAAGAGGCCTTGCTCTCGGTGTTTTCCTGGATGAGGCCCTCGATGATCCGTTTGCAGCCGAAGTCGTAAAAGGTGATCTGATGGGTCGGCATCTCTTCCGGTTTCAGGCCCTTGTAGGCCTGCCGCTGTTCTTCCGGGGAGAGCCGGCGGATGGTCAGTTTCTGGCACCGCTCCCGCTCTTCCTGCTCGCCGCTCCGGATCGACAGCACATAGTTTCCGTGAAACTTGATGGGCATCTTGATTTCCACAGTCCCGCCTCCTGGAAAAAAGTTGTTTATGGGGTTGAAAAAAGAGACATTTGCATAGCACATTTACGGAGTCATATCCATCCCCATTTCAGCGCATTTCAGCGTGCGTGCCAGATGGTGAAGATGCCAAGGGCCATCAGGAGGATCAGGATGACCCGGCGGTAGGTTTCCTCCCGGATCTTGCCGAAGAAGAAATGTCCGGCGTAAGTGCCGATGGCGAGAGGCGCCAGGGAATAAAGGAACAGTTGCCGGACCTGGTCCGTCATCAGTCCCGTGTAGGCCTGGGCGCCCACGACCATGAGGCCGGAGAAGAAATAATAGCCCTGGAGGGTGGCCTTGATCAGCTCCTTGCGCCAGGGCTGCAGGGAGACATAGACGATTACCGGCGGGCCCGCCGCGCTGAATGCGCCACCGAAACAGCCGGACAAGAAGCCGGTTAAATATGTCCAGAAACCGCCTATCTCCCGACGGACAACCTTGAAGAACAACCCGTAGAGGGAATAAATCACGAGGATGAGACCCAGAAAGATGAGGATCGCCTGACCGTTCAATCTCTTGAGGAGATAAACACCGATGAGGACGCCCGGCGCCGCCCCGAGGAAGAGCGGCCAGATCCGCCGCCATTCCAGATCCTTCCAGAGGGGCGCCAAAAGCAGGACCGTCAGGACGACCCCGACCATGGACGTCAGGGGGATGGCCGCCTTGACTTCCAGAAACAGGGCCAAAAGAGGCAGGGACAGGAGGACGGAACCGAAACCGGAAAAACCCTGAATGAAGCCGGCCATGAGCATGATCGCCCCGAGATAAAAGTGGATTTCCGTCAATATGCCGCCTCCCTGGTAGAGAGGCATCATATTTAGATCCGCTTGATTGTCAACCGATCTTTTTTCTATCGTCCGGGACAAAGGATCGACATGGCGGCGCGACGGCCCTTTGTCTGTTGACGCCCGGTCCCGACAGCGGTACTATCCACAATTATTGTAGAGGAGGTCGGTCCATGAAGGGCGCCATGATCAGAAATCTTTGTCCGGAGGAGTACTATACCGATGAGCGTTGCTTCATCCGGGAGCTGTGGAATTCGCCGGAAGATGAAGGGGTGTCCGTGGCCCGGGCCCGGGTGGCGCCGGGGGTGACGACGGCATGGCATCGGGTGCGGGGGAGCTGGGAGCGCTATATCGTCCAGGAGGGTGCCGGCTTGGTGGAGGTGGGGGACTTGGCGCCGACAGCGGTGGCGCCGGGAGCCGTGGTCGTCATTCCCCCCGGCGTACGCCAGCGTATCACGAGCACCGGACCGGAAGACCTGATCTTCCTGGCCGTTTGCACCCCCCGGTTCACGCCGGAGCGATACGAACAAGTTTGATGGCTAACGGGCCGCCGCCGGCATTTGCAGCCGCTCCTTGAGGAGGGAATAGCGCTGCTGCTGCTTGTTGTTCTTAACGGCGATGGCCAGGGCCTTCTTAGTCCCGATAACGACGACCAGCTTTCTCCCTCTGGTAACGGCGGTATAGACGAGATTCCGCTGGAGCATCATATAGTGCTGGGTGAGCAAGGGGATGACCACGGCGGGATATTCGGAGCCCTGGCTTTTGTGGACCGTCACGGCGTAGGCCGGGACGAGCTCGTCGAGCTCGGAAAAATCGTAGGTCACGAAACGGTCGTCGAAATGGACCTTTAATTCCTGCCCTTCCGCATCGACGTGAAAGATCCGCCCGATGTCGCCGTTGAAGACCTCCTTATCGTAGTTATTCCGGATCTGCATGACCTTGTCGTGGTTCCGAAAGGTGTTGCCTCCCCGGGATATCCCCCCTTCGCCGGGATTCAGCGCCTCCTGCAGGGCCGCGTTGAGGTTCGTTACCCCCACCACCCCCCGGTTCATGGGACTCAGCACCTGGATGTCATTGACGGCATGGAGGTGGAACCGTTTCGGAATCCGCTCCTTGACCATGGTAAGAACCGTGGCCAGTACCTTCTCCGGCTCTTCCTGGTGGATGAAGTAGAAGTCCGACAACGATCCTGGCGTGGTTTCCACTTCCGGAAGGAGGCCCTGATTGATCCGATGGGCATTGACGATAATGGAGCTCTCCTTGGCCTGTCGGAAGATCTCCCGGAGCTCCACGACCGGCGCCACCCCTGCCGAGATGATATCCTTCAGGACGTTGCCCGGGCCGACGGAGGGAAGCTGGTTCACGTCGCCGACGAGGATCATGGTCGCCCGCGGAGGAACGGCCTTCAGGAGCTGGTTCATGAGCATGATGTCGATCATCGATGCCTCGTCGATGATGAGGATATCGCAGTCCAGAGGGGAGTGTTCGTGCTTCTGGAATCCCCCCTTGAGGGGGCTGAACTCGAGGAGGCGGTGGATCGTCCTGGCTTCCCAGCCCGTGGCCTCGGCCATTTTTTTCGCCGCCCGACCCGTCGGGGCGGCCAGGAGGATCTTCGTCCGGACGGTGCCGTAGATCTTCAGGATGGCGTTGATGATCGTGGTCTTGCCCGTGCCGGGACCGCCGGTGATGATCATGACCTTGTTTTCTACCGCTGTCCGCACGGCCTCGATCTGTTTCTCCGCCAGGGCAATGGCCAGTTGCTCCTGGACCCAGGCCAGGGCCTTGTCGGTGTCGATCTTCCGGATCTGCTTGGGGGCGGCAATGAGGACCTTGAGACGGGCGGCGGTCTGGCTTTCCGCGAGGTAAAAGGGGAGGCCGTAGATGGCCCGTGGTTCCGGATCCCCCCGATTTTCCACGGCGATCGTCCGTGCCGCCGTCAGGTTCTCCAGCGCCGCGGCGATGAGGCCCGCCTCGATGCCGAGGATGTTCATTGCCTCCTGGATGAGGATCGGTTCGGGGACGAAAACGTGTCCCTGCTCGGCCAGTTGATTCAGGACGTAAAGAAGGCCCGCCTCGGCGCGAACGAGGGATTCCTTGGGCAGACCCAGCTTTTCCGCAATCCGGTCGGCGGTGATGAAACCGATGCCGAAGATGTCCGCGGCGAGGCGATAGGGATTTTCCTGAACGATTTTTATCGCTTCCCGGCCGTATTGCTTGAAGATC
>JAKQIZ010000069.1 GCA_029561465.1 Deltaproteobacteria bacterium
GGTCCAGGACACCAAGAATCTTCCGAAGAAGGCCGGGGACGAGATCCGGGTCGTCATTCAGGGGACGCCGAAGATGCAGGCCTCCTTCGCGATCGGGACCTACCGGCGGCATATCGAGATGCAGGAACAGCGGGAAGAACCGGGTGTCTATCTGGGGGTTTACAAGGTGGTTCCAGGTGACGAGGTACGGAAGGCGGTCATCACGGGCTCCCTTACCGATGACGCCGGCAACGCGGCCCACTGGGTGGATGCCGTGGGTACGGTGACCCTGAAGACCACCCCGCCCGCGCCTCCCCAGGCCATGCGGATCGTCGGCCGCGACGCCGCCGTCAACGTCTCCTGGGAGAAATCCGCCGATCCAGAGCTGGCGGGGTACCGGGTTTACCGGAGCCTGACGCCGCTCAGCGGCCACCAGGAGGTCGCCCGCACGGAACTGACGGAATACCGGGACGAAAAGCTCGTCAACGGCCGGACCTACTATTACTCGGTAACCGCCGTGGATCTCGCCGGCAACGAGAGCGACCGGACGGCGGGCGCCGGCGTCCCCGTCGCCCCGGGCCCCACCGCCGTAGGCGGGGAGTTGGAAAAGGACACCGTCTGGCATGCCGGCGCCAGTCCCTACATCATCGAAAGACCGTTACTGGTAAAAGACAAAACCACCCTGACTATCGAGGCGGGCACGGAGATCCGTTCGGCGGGACCGGGTCTTACCGTAGCGGGGGGGCTGATCGCCGCCGGGGATGGGGAGCGGATGATTTCCTGGGATGTCGCGACGCCGGGCAAGGCCTGGGAAGGGATCACCCTCCGCAACGTCCAGGACCGGGAGATTATCCTTCGGCACAACCGGATTCGGAACGCCGCGGTGGGCCTGAATCTTCAATCCTCGTCGCCAAAGATCGAAGCCTGTGAACTGACGGAAAACGGCACGGCGGTCCGGATATCCGGGAGTTTCGCCAAGCCTCGGGTGGCGGGCAGCGCGATCAGAAAAAGCGCCGCCGCCGCGATCATCGTCACGGAAGGCTCCCAGCCGCTGCTGATGGAAAACCGGATTCAGGACAATCTGAAGCAGGGGATTTTCGTGGAAGGGGCCGCTCCGACCATTTCCCGGAACGCCATCGCCCGCAACGGCGCCGGCGGCATCGAAATCCGGAACGGCCACGCCGTAATTACGGAAAACAATTTCACCGACAACCACCCCTGTCACATCGCGGGGGCCATGACCGGGGCCCCCGTCTCCGCCTTCGACAACTGGTGGGGCACGGCAAAAGGTCCGGAAATCCTCGCCTCCCTCCGGGGAAGAATCGATATCGGCTCCTTCCTCGACGCCCCCTATCCGGAGGGAAAACGGACCGTCCTGCCCATTCTCGGCCCGACTTTGGGCGGGACCCTCACGGCGGACGCCTATCTGACCCTGAGCAACAGTCCCTACCGCGTGGCGAAGAATCTGGTCGTTGACGGCGGGGCCACGCTGTTTGTCCAACCGGGGGTGACGCTCCGTTTCGACCAGAAAACGGCCTTAGCGGTGGAAGACGGCGGCATCATGGCCAAGGGGACGCCGGAACATCCCATCGTCTTTACCGCCACCGCCGCCACCCCGGCGCCGGGTTTCTATGCCGGCGCCATCAGTTGGCGGAAAAAGACGGCCGTCAACTCCGCCCTGCATTACGCGATCGTACAATATGCCGATATTGCCCTGGATATCGCTTACGGAGCGCCGGAGATAACCTCCTGCCTCATCGCCAGGAGCGCCCAGAGCGGCATCTATTGCCGCAACGACGCCGCGCCCGCCGTCTCCCTCTGCACCCTGACGGAAAACCGGGGGGAAGGGGCGATCACCGTCGTAGGCAACGCCCGTCCCCGGTTCCACCACAACAACATCTTCAACAATGATTTCGCCGCCCAGGCCCGCTCGACGATCTATATCGACGCCCGGAACAACTGGTGGGGCAAGGATCCTCCCGATCCGCGCATGATCATGGGGGACACGGCCAGCAATATCAACATCGAGCCCTGGCTCCCGGCCCCGGAGGCCGGGGCCTTTGCCGGGAAATAGAGAAAAAAGGCCCTTTTTCCGTCACAAAGAGGGATGGAAGCGGCCCCCACGGATAAAATAAACCGTTGCATCCCCCGGGGGCATTTGTTAACATGGCGCCCGATTTAGAGGCAAAAAAACGATAGAATCAGCATCCGGCCGGAAATCAAAGCGAGTTGGCCGGTAAAACGGAAGGAGGACGATATGCACAGCAACCGGCGCGTTACCGTAGGGATCATCGTTGCGACCGTATTTTTGTTCGCGGGGGCCACGGCGTTCTGCCAGACCGGCGGCGATGGCAAGGTCAGCATGACGGAATGGACGAAAATCATCGAAACGAAGGTCGCCGAACAGGCCGGCGACAAGGGCATCATCAACTACGAGGACGGATATGTGGAGGCCATCGGCATCGGCGCCCCCCCGGAACGCTATCTGGGGAAGCCCAACGCCCGCCCCATGGCCTTGCGGGCCGCCAAGCTGGACGCTTACCGTAATATCCTGGAGGTAATCAAGGGTGTGCGCGTCGATTCCAATACCGTGGTGAGAGACTTCATGACGGAAAACGACGAGATTCGGACCTCCGTGGAAGGGGTGGTCAGAAATTTCACTGTGGTGAATCAGGACTACATGTCGGACGGTACGATAGAGGTGACGGTGCGGATGAATCTCAGCGGCCGCCTCTCCCAGACGGTGCTGCCCAAAGGACCGGAGCCGGAGCCGTCGGCCGCTCCTGCGCCCGCCCCGGCGGCGCCGACCACGGATTCCGTCACCGGCCTGGTGATCGACGCCCGGGGCCTGGCCGCCCGGCCGGCCATGTCCCCCAAGATCGTCGATGAAAACGGCAAGGAGGTTTACGGCTCCATGCAGGTGGACCGCCAGTACGCCATCCAGCAGGGCATGACGGGTTACGCCCGGGATCTGACGGCGGCCCAGAGCAATCCCCGGGTCACCAGCAACCCCCTGAGCGTCAAGGGCATCCGGGCCGACGGTCCGGGAAAGTGCGACATCATCATCAGCAACGCCGACGCCGCCAAGGTGCGGGCCTCCGCCGAGGCCATGAACTACCTGCAGAAGTGCCGGGTGATGATCGTCCTGGATTGATCGTCCCTTCCCACCGGAACCACGAATCGATACCGGCCCCATCCTCCCCCGCCGGGGAGGGGATGGGGCTTTTAAATCCGCTCAAGGCAGCGGTCAACGGCCTTTGAATACATGAATCCCGACCCGAAACGTAATGATGTTCAAAATTCAGTAAAGCTGAATAATGTTCATAAAATCAGTATCCTGCCGACCGAGCTGGCCCATCGCATCGCCGCCGGCGAGGTGATCGAACGTCCCGCCTCGATCCTCAAGGAACTCCTGGAAAATTCCCTGGATGCCGGGGCGAACGTCCTGCGGATCGAACTGATCAAAGGGGGCTGCGCCGCCCTGCGCATTACCGACAACGGGGCGGGCATGGAACCAGCGGATGTACCTCTGGCCTTCCAGCGTCACGCCACGAGCAAATTGACCGTTTTCGAAGATCTCTACCGACTTCGGACCTTCGGCTTCCGGGGCGAGGCCCTGCCCAGCATCGCCGCCGTGGCCCGGGTGGAACTGACCACCCGGCCGCCGGCCTCCCTGGCAGGGACCACGATCATCGTGGAAAACAGCCGGGTTGAGGAGCTCCGGGAAGCAGGCTGTCCCGCCGGGACAACGATTCATGTGAGCCGGATCTTCGACGCCGTGCCGGTGCGCAAAAAATTCCTCAAATCGGAGGCGACGGAACAGGGGGCCTGTCTGGAGGCGATCAACCGCACCGCCCTCGCCTCCCCCGGCGTCAAGATCCGCGTCCTGAGCAACGGCCGCCCCCTCTGGGACATGCCGGCCACCGCGGACGCCGGGGAACGGATCGGCATGGTCCTCGGCCGGGAGGCAGGGAGCGGCCTGCTCAAGATCAAGGGAGGTCGGGAAGAGCTGGCGCTGGTCGGTTACATCTCCCGCCCGGAGGTCACTCGGGCCAACTCGAAAGGTATCTACTGTTTCATCAACGGCCGCTGCATCCGCGACGCCCTTCTCAATCATGCCATCATGACGGCCTACCGGAACGTCATGGAGGCCAAACGCTACCCGGCGGCGGTCCTCTTCCTGACGATGCCGCCGGAGGATGTGGACGTCAACGTTCATCCCGCGAAACTCGAGGTTCGTTTTCGGAATCCCCGGGCCGTTTACGGCCTGGTGGTGGAAGCCATCCTGGCGGGCTTAGCAGCCGTCGCCCCCGCCGCTGACGACATGACGGCCCCCGCCCCCACGGGCACCGCGGGTACCAACCTGACATCACAGGTCTATCAGAGACGTCTCGGAGAGGCGCTGAAACGCTACACCATTTTCGGAGGGACGAAAAAGGCCTCCTTTCGGCCCGGAACATCGATCTTCGCCAGAGGCGGGGGCCTCTTCGACACCCCCTCCACCGCTGGCACCCGCGCCGGGCGACACAGGGACGGGGCCGCCGGATCGGGAACGGACCTGCCGCCTTTTCTTGGGGCCGCAAGTGGTAGCGATCATGAACGGCGGGATGAGCCAGGGTCTTTTTCGGATCACATTGCCGCGGCGGTGGCTCCGACCGGCCCCGGTGATCCGCATGGTTTCCTGTCCCCGGGTATTTTCCCCTCCAGAGACGGAGGCCCCAAACGACTTTTCGCCGCCATGACCTATCTGGGACAGACCGGGGGCTGCTATCTCGTCTTCTCCCATCACGACGAGCTGGTTCTGGTGGATCAGCATGCCGCCCATGAGCGCATCCTCTACGAGGAATTCCGCCGGGGAGGCCGGGAGGGCCGGGTAGCCGTCCAGCCCCTGCTCCTCCCCGAGGTGGCCACCCTTTCCCCGGAAGACTACGGGGTCCTCATGGAACATCGGGAACTGCTTCGGGAGGCGGGACTGGAGATCGAGCCCTTCGGCGGCCATACCGTCTCCATCCGGTCCCTGCCGGCAGTCCTCGGGCACCTGGATCCACGGACGCTCCTGGAGGAATCCCTGGCACAACTGACCGGGGCGGCCGGGGCGGTCTCCTGGCAGGAGAAGCGGGACAAGGTGTTGATTTCCCTGGCCTGTAAGGGAGCAGTCAAGGCGGGACAGGTCCTTTCCGAACCGGAGGTGGTCCGCCTCTGTCAGGATCTGGACCGCCTGCCTTTCGCGGGTACCTGCCCCCACGGCCGTCCGGTCTGGATCGTCCTGACGGCGAGGCAACTGGCCGGCCTCTTCAGGCGGACATAAAATGCAAAGAACCATGAACACAACCCCCGTCCGGGGGACAGTGCCGCCGGGCAGGACAATCACCTTCCGGAACCGGACATGAAATCATCAGGCGAAAAGAGGGATCGGCCTCGGCTGGTGGTCATCACCGGCCCCACGGGGGTGGGGAAAACGGCCCTGGCCCTGGCCCTGGCCAAAGAGTTTGCCGCCGAGATCATCAGCGCCGATTCGATGCAGGTCTATCGCTACCTGGACATCGGCACGGCCAAGCCCACCGCGGCGGAACGGCGCCTGGTCCCGCACCATCTCCTCGATTG
>JAKQIZ010000117.1 GCA_029561465.1 Deltaproteobacteria bacterium
CCTTTCCCGGCCGGACATCATGCTTCTCGACGAACCGACCAATCATCTCGATACGGAGAGCATGGAGTGGCTGGAAAGCTATCTCAAGGATTATCCGGGGACCCTGATCACCGTCGCCCACGACCGCTTCTTCCTGGACAAGATGGCGACCACGATCGCCGAAATCGGCCGGGGCCGCCTGATCATCTACAAAGGAAACTATTCCTGGTATCTCCGGGAGAAGGAGCGGCGCCGGGCGGCCCTGGAGAAGGAACGCCACCTTCAGCACCGTGAGATCAAAAGGACCGAGGCGTTCATCGAGAGATTTCGTTACAAGGCCACCAAGGCCAAACAGGTCCAGAGCCGGCTGCGGCTCCTGGAGAAATTCAGCCCCCTGGAGGCGGGAGAATCGGAGCAGGCCGTCCGGATCAAATTTCCGGCGGGGACGAAAAGCGGCAAAGAGGTGCTCACCGTCCGCGACCTGGGAAAGGAATACGGCGGCATCCCCGTCTTCAGCGGAGTCGGGTTCACCCTGCACCGGGGCGAGCGGGTGGCCCTGGTGGGCGTGAACGGCGCCGGGAAATCGACCCTGTCGCGCCTCCTGGGCGGGGTGGAAGCCCCTTCCGCCGGGGAGATCCGCTACGGGCTCAACGTGCAGATGGCCTTCTTCTCCCAGGAAAGCGCCGAGAACCTCCGCTATGACCGGACGGTCTGGGAGGAGGCCCTGGACGTCCCCTCCCACAGCCACGATCAGGAGCGGCGGAATCTCCTGGGGGCCTTTCTCTTTTCCGGAGACGACATCCACAAGCCTGTCGCCGTCCTCTCCGGCGGGGAGAAATCACGGCTGGCGCTGTTGAAGATCCTCCTGCGGAAGACCAATCTCCTCATCCTCGACGAGCCGACCAACCACCTGGATCTCAAGACCAAGGACATCTTCCAGAGTGCCTTGCTGGCCTATCCGGGGACCGTGGTTCTAGTCTCCCACGACCGTTATTTCCTCGACCGCCTGGTGAATCGCGTCTTCGAGCTCCGGGACGGCGCGTGCCGCGAATATCTGGGCAACTACTCGGATTTCATCGAGAAAAGGCAATCGTCGCGAGATGTGTCGGCGATGGGAAAGACCCCGGAGGCGGGAGCGGAGGGAAGAGCTCGGAAGGGGGTCACGCTCTCGGGGCGGACGTCGGGAGAGGCCAACGCCTCGGTGACGGACGCGAAGCGTGCCATCTCCGCCCCTGCCGGCGCGGAGGAGGCGGCCGGAGAAGTCCGGGGAAACAGGTTCGTCGGCTGCACCGGCGAGTTCCCCGGTGAGGTCCCCGGAGGTGCCGGCAGGGCGGTCCGGACCCGGGAGGAACGGCGCCGGGAGGCGGAGGAACGGAACAGCCTGGCCAGACAGCGCCGGGCGCTGCGGAAGGACCTCCAGGCCGTCGAAGCGGACATCACCGACCGGGAGCAGCGCAAAGCCGCCGGCGAAGAGTTTCTCTGCCATCCTTTTAGCCACCGGGAACCGGAACGGATCAAACAGACGGTCCGGGACCTGAGGACATTGGAAAAGGAAATCGCGGCCCTCTACGACCGGTGGCACGAGCTGGCCGCGTCCCTGGAAGGCGTCTGAAAGTTATTCTTTCAATGTAGAGGATATGCCCTACAAACACCGGACCGCGGGGTTCGGAAAACCTCAAAGAAAACACAGGAGGAGTCGTTATGCCGGATCAGCAGATTCCCGCCATTGAGATGGAGATCACCCTGCCCGCGGACCTGGTCGGGGAATTGAAGCGGGCGGCCGCGGCCGTGGGCCACACCACCACGGAAATAACCCGGGCGGCCCTGGCGCATTATCTGGAGGCACGGCGGCGGTCAGGTGAAGAAGCGGTGAGCGCCGTCTATCTCTCCGCGCCGGTGACCGCCAT
The DNA here is from genome assembly GCA_029561465.1 of Deltaproteobacteria bacterium. Taxonomy (GTDB): domain Bacteria; phylum Desulfobacterota; class Syntrophia; order Syntrophales; family UBA8958; genus UBA8958. Next base: position 1,887 of record JAKQIZ010000117.1, read on the forward strand.
GCTCAAGGGCTTTTACGAGGAAAACACCCTGCTGGGGGACTTGAAGCGCCACGGCGATTTCGGTCTGGGCACCTTCAACAACCTCGACGGCGAGATGGTGATGCTGGACGGGATCATCTACCGGCTCCGGGCCGACGGCAAGACCTATCCCGTGGCGGATGAGGTGCAGACCCCTTTTGCCTGCGTGACCTTCTACCGGCCCACGGTCAGCGAAGAGTTCGCGGTC
>JAKQIZ010000145.1 GCA_029561465.1 Deltaproteobacteria bacterium
GTTTCGAATTCCGAGTAGAGGGCCGGCAGCAGCAGGGTCATATTCCGCCGCCGGGCGATGATGCGCAACTCCTCCTCGATGGCCGCCACGGGGCGATCCTTGAGTTTTTGCAGGGTGGTGATCATGCCGTGTTGCCAAAAATCAGCCATTTCTAATCTCCTTTCTTGTCCAAACGGCCCGCAGGTGATCTTTCAGGGTCTCGAACATGAAGGCCTGGGTTTCAAAATGTTCTTCCGCGGCGTTGCCGTCCTTGTCCTTGAGCTCGTTTACAAGCGAGGCGACCCGTCCGTAGTACAGGGGGATGAGGGTGTCCAGAAGCTTGAAGCGCTGGCGGGGAGTGGCGTGAAAGGCCCCGGCGTAACAATAGACCATCCGGACCCAGGTTTCGATGGGCATCCGGAACCTGTCCCGGGCGCCGTTGCGGGCCAACTGCCGGATGATTTCATAGTCCCCCTCCATGATTACGTTCCGCCAGACGCCCCGGAAATTCCGGTAGCCCGTCCGGAAGTAATCGATCAGGGCGTCATGATCGATTATGAATTCCTTCGGCTGGGACCCGGTGTAAACCCCGAAGCTTGGGACGGGCTGGGAGCCAGTGACGTTTCGCCAGTAGCGCTCGTTTTGGTCCATAAGCTGGAACGTGGTGCCGACGACCTGGCGAAACATGGGACCCAGATCGGCGGTGGGATCCTTTTCCCCGTGGATCTTGGCGCCCAGTCTCGTCTGACAGATCCGGTAGCCCCCCACGATAGCCGTGGTGGTCATCCAGATGTCGATGCCGAAGCGGGCCACGTCGGTTTCCCAGACCTCCTCCTGGAGATAGCGATGGACGAGCGGCGCGGAGATGCCGAAATCACCGCCGATGGGCTGGCGGATCCGGCAGCCGTAGAGGGCCCGGGTCAGGTTGTAGGCGATGGTATTGGTGATGGTGCCGTCGAGTTTGTAACGCCGGTAATCCGGGGCTACATAGTCGTAACCCAGAAAGATGGGTTCCAGGACGTTCTTGATCCATTCCGGGGTGATGGAGATGAGATCGGAATCGAAGACGGCCACCGCCTTGGCCTTGAGGAAATCGGCGGCCTCGAAGATCGCCTTGAGGCCGGTGCCCTTGCCGGGCATGCCCCGGTAGATGGTGACGATCTTGTTGATATGGAAGGAATCGACGGTGACCAGATTGGCCACCTCCCGGGTATCGTCCGTGGAGCCGCCGTCGGAGATCATGACCAGGGCCCGGTATCCCGGATAGTACTCGTTGAGCCCCTTGATGATGGTCTGAATGACGTGGACGATGTAGGGGGCACTGTAATAAGCGGGGACGCCCACGACGATGTCCGTCTCCCGGAGAAGTTCGATCTTCCGGCGCACATGCTCCCGGAGGGTGGTGGTGAATCGAGTTGGTTCCATTACGGTTTCTCCCTTGCTACCAGCAGCAGGGTCAAGTCCATGACATTGACCCCCGTGGGGCCGGTGATGATGAGATCACCGGTCTGCCGGAAAAATTCGTAGGCGTTGTTGGCCTGCAGATAATCTTCCAGGGACAGTCCCCGCCCGGCGGCGGTGCGGTGGCTGGCCGCGTCCACCACGGCGCCGGCGGCGTCGGAATTGCCGTCAATGCCGTCCGTCCCGGCGCTCAGGAGGCATAACCCCCGCCGGGAGCGGAGTTCCCTGAGGAACGCCAGGCAGAGCTCCTGATTTCTTCCCCCGCGGCCGCGGCCCCGGAGGGTGACGGTGGTCTCGCCGCCCCAGAGGAGGCACAGGGTCCTGCTGGAGCGGCGCCGCCGCTTTTGCTCCTCTTCCCCGATAGCCATGAGAACCTTGGCGACCTCCCGGGCCTCACCGCGGAGGGAAGAGGTGACGATCCGCACCTCCATGCCCAAGGCCGCCGCTCGCCGCCGGGCCTGCCGGAGCAGGATGGCGTTGCCGGCGATGACGTGGTGGGCGATGCGTCGCGGCGCCTCTTTAGGGGTCTCCGCCAGCGCGCCGTCGCCGCCCGCCTCCACCACCGCGCGGACCGATGCGGGCAGCAGGGGCCAGAGGCCGTGGTAATCCAGGATGCGGTGCGCCTCCCGGTATGTGGACCGGTCGCGGTACAGGGGGGCGGAGCCGATGGCCTCCAGGTCGTCGCCGATGACGTCGGACATGACCAGTACCGCCCCCCGGGCCTTGGTGCGGGCCGCGAGCTGGCCGCCCTTGACCATGGACAGGTGTTTCCGGACCACATTCATCTCCTCGATGGGGATGCTACGGGTCATGAGGAGCCGATAAACCTCCCGGAGGTCGTCGCCCGTAATGGGGGCCAGCGGTTTTTCCAGGAGGGCGGAGGCCCCCCCGGAAAGGAAATAGATGAACAAGTCCTCCCGCATGAGGGAGCCCATGATCTCCATAAGCCTTTCCGCGGCCGCCAGGCTCCGTTCGTCCGGGAGGGGATGGGCGCCCACGGCCACCGGCAGCTCCCCGAGGGAACCGTCGTCATAGCTGGAGATGATGAGACCCCCGGCCAGCCGTTCCCGGCCGATGATCTTCAGGGCGGCCCGGGCCATGGCCAGGGAGGCCTTGCCGCTCCCCAGAAGCCAGAGTTTCCGCCGGACCGGCCAGGGGTAGCGGCGGCCGCCGATGCGGAGCCCCTCCGGACCCGCCTGGAGGACCGCCGCCAGCAGCCGTTCCGGAAGAACGGATGCCACCGCGTCCCGATATATCTCAACGGCCGGTGTTCGTAAGTCCATCCAATGCCTTTCCTACCGCTTCGTTCCATCCCTCGCTTCCCGGTCGCGTCGCCCGGACGGCCCCGGCCGGCGTCCCGGCGGGAAATCCCCGGTGCGGGTGGGGGATGAGGACGGGGATGTCCACCGCGGCGAGCATCGTCAAATCGTTGTCGCTATCCCCAACGCCGACGGTCGTTATCTTCCCGCCGGCAAGGCCGCGCAGGGTTTTCACAGTCGCGGCCACGGCCCGGCCCTTGTCCTGTCCCGCCCCCAGGAGATGATGGAACCTCCCGCCCCGGGTGATCTCGAAGCCCCGGCGCCGGGCCTCCGCCGCCAACTCCCGGAGGCAGGCGGCCGCGGCATCGGTTTCCCCGGCGATCAGGAATGGTTCGCTGAATTCCCGCCGTTTGGCCGCCCCGGCCCGGACTGCGTCAAGGCCGGTCAACGCCATGATGTCCTCCAGCTCCATATCGCCGAAACCCTTTATTATTTCACGTTTTTTCTCTTCGCTCTTGAATGCGGCGAGAAAATCCCGGATCTCTCCGTAGCTTCTGCCGAACCCGATCCGCCGGTAGCCTGCCGCCTCCTCCCCCGCCGCAAGGAAACGATAGGGACCGCTTCGGGGGAAATATGCCGCCCCGCCGTTTTCCACGATGAAGGGGTCGGCGTTGCCGAACTCCCGCTGGATCTCCACCACCTCGGCCCGGGTCTTGCTCGTGACGATGATCAGCGGTATCCCTTCCTCCCTGATCCGGGCCAGGACCGGGGCCGCCCCGGCGTGGGAATAACTGTGGTGATCCAGAAGGGACCCGTCGAGATCGGTGAAGACGATCGTCCGTCCCCCGGGGAGAGTCGGCGCGGGCATCAGGGGCGATACCCCTGCGATCCCTTGTCCGACCCGGGTAATTCGGGGGCGGACGCTTTCGAGACAAGGTGAAAATCCATGGCTTTCGTTTTCTCGGGACGACTTGTCCCGGGAATTTCCTACGTTTCATGCCGGCACGGCGTTTGCGGGTAACACCGGAAATGGTTGAGCTGTCTTTTATTTCATGCCTGGCCCGTCTCGGCATGGGGGGTTTTATGCGTGCTTCGGATTCCGGCCTTTTTAGTAACGACGGGGAAAAAGACGGTCAAGCATGGTCGCGAGAGATGGAAAGTGCCTTCGGGCGTGCGGGGCGGGACGCCGATAACACATCGTCATATTTCGCTCGGCACGAAAACAAGGTAGCAGAAAAATGGCCGTCTGTAAAGGACAGAGGGAAAAGAAAGGCCTTTCCCGGCCTGCTGCATCCGGGAAAGGCCTTGATCGCGGCTGTTGTTAGACCTTGTCGCGGTTACGGATTCTTGTTCAGGACGAACTGCGCCCGGCGGTTTTTGGCCCAGGCCGCCTCGGTGTGGCCGGGATCCAGGGGACGCTCTTCGCCGTAGCTGATGGTTTTGATCCGGCCTTCAGGAACACCCAGCTCGACCAGGTATTTCTTCGTTTCCGTGGCCCGGCGTTCGCCAAGGGCGAGGTTGTATTCCGTCGTGCCGCGTTCGTCGCAGTGACCTTCCACAATGATGTTGGCGTCTTTATTCTTCATGAGCCACTCGGCATGTCCCTTGAGGATATTGCGGTCCTCGGGACGGAGCGACGACTTGTCGAAATCGAAATGGATATTGGCCAGATCGAAGGCTGCCGCCACTGCGGGCGCCGCCGCCGCCGCGGCCGGCTGTGCCTGCTCCTGCACCGGCGCCGGTGCCGCCGCCTTAACCGGGGCCGCGTCGAGGAATATCCGCTTTACGAATTCTTTCATGGCCTCGGGATCCTTTAAGCTTTCGGCGAGCACCGCTTCGCCGCAGCCGGCTTCCTTGATGATATTTTGAGCAAGGATGTTGCCCTTGGCATCATTGTCCACATGGATCGTATAGATGCATATACGGTCGCCGTAGTCCGCCTTGATCTTGTTGATGGCGGCCATGACGTTTTTGGGCTGGAGGTCGTCCACATTTTCGATGTGCTCGAAGTCGCTGATCACGATGATCGCCGATTTGCCCGGCAGCCCCTTGAGGTCCTCATCGCCGGCGGCGGTCAGCGCACGCCCCATGGGTGTCTGGCCGCTTCCCCATTCCACGGTGTCCACCTGAGCGATGTACTTGTTCTTGTCCAACATCTCCATTCCGTAAAGGCGCTTGGTCTTTTCGGCCCAGAAGGTCCTCAGCCCCGCGGTCACCGGGATGTTGGGGATGGTCTGCACCAGTTTGCTGGTCACATCCTGGGCGATGTCGTGACGGGCAACGCCTTTATAGGGATCGTTCATGGAAGACGAATGATCCAGCAGGACTACAAAGTTGTTCGTTTTCTGCACCAGTTTTCCCGATTGCAGATCCGCGTTGAGGTCCAGAGGCGTATAAGCCTTTTTTGATGCGCAGCCCGAGAATACCAGGCATAGCATCGCCAGAGAAAATAAAACGTAAACCGCCCTTTTCATCGATCTTTCCTCCTTGTTATACTGTATTGGATTAGGAATGGGTCCTGCGCATATATTACACAAACTCCCTTCCCTCTGCAATTGTTAAATTAAATTTTTTTGATAGTAATTTCTTGTTAACGATATGTTTAATTATTTCCAACATATACTATGGTTGTCATTTCCCGGCGAGGATGTCCATAAATTCGCTTCCATACCAACGCGCCTTGTTCCGGGAGAGGCCGGCGCCGGCGATGAGACCGTCCAGGGATGAAGGGGAGGCGATCCGGGCGAGCTTGAGGAGTTCCTGATCGGTGCAGATCATGAAGATGGCCCGGTTGCTGCTTTTTGCCTTTTGGAAGCGCCAGCGGTAAAGACGTTTCAGCCGTTCTTGCTCCGCCGGCGACAGGCTGTCATAGCCGTCGATGTGACGGTGCCCCAGATTATTCATGGTCTTTTCATGCCACGTTACCGCCGAGATCTCTTCGAACAGGGAGGAGGCGGCGTCCAGCAGTCCGGCCCGCGCCAGCTCTTCGTGCAATTTGACGTAAAGATCGATGAGGAAAAAGGTGTCCTGCACAGCGTAACTAAGCTGTTCCTCGGTCAAGGGGCGATTTTCCCAGCGGGAGCGTTGCAGTTTTTTCTGCTTTTCGAAGCCGGCCTGGAAATAATGCCGGATCAACGCGGCCAGGGAGAGTTCCTTCCGGCCCAGGAGGGCGGCGGACCGATGGGTGTCGAAGACATTCCGGAAAGAAAAACCATAATCACGCTTGAGGATCCGGATGTCGTTGTCGCCGGCGTGGATTACCTTCACCTGACTGGGGCTGTAAAAAACGTCGCCCAGAAAGGAGAAGCCCAGGGTGTCTAAGGGGTCGAAAACATAACTCTTCTCCCCGGAATTTACCTGCAAGAGACAGAGCCTTTCCCGAAAGTACCGAAAGGAATCGTATTCCGTATCCAGGCCGATTACGGTTGCCCGGCTAATATCCCGTGCCGCGTCGTCGCGTTTGGCCGGCGCATCGACCCATATCCATTTGTGTGCCGTCATCGTATCCCCCCGGAGATGATGAGGACATCATAGGGGACAATTGACGAGCAGTCAAGAATAACGAGTCGGGAGCGGAAAGGTCCGGAAAGCCCCCGGTGGGTAGAAAATATTTGTGGATATTTTTCTTGAGATGTATTAGGACTCCTCGCTTATAAAGACGCAAGGAATGAGGTGCGGGAAGGGGTTATGAGATTCGATATCGCCAGGGCGGGCAACGGCCTGACCTATGAAATCAGAAATATCGTCATTGTCGCCAACAAGCTCAAGGAATACGGGATAGAGGTCCATTGGGAGAATATCGGCGATCCCGTCCAAAAAGGGGAGCACATCCCCGACTGGATGAAGGAGATCCTCATGGATGTCATCAAGGATGACCACTCGTTCGCCTATTCGCCCACCAAGGGGGTGGATGCCACCCGGGATTTTCTCGTCGAGCAGGTCAACAAGCGGGGCAAGATGCAGATCAACCGGGAAGACATCATCTTCTTCAACGGTCTGGGAGATGCCATTGCCAGGTCTTACAGCGCCATCCGGGTGGATGCCCGGGTCATCGTGCCGGAGCCGACCTATTCCACCCATTTCCTGGCCGAGGTCCTGCACGCCTCCTTTCCTCCCAATACCTACCGGATGAATCCATACAGCAGTTGGTATCCCGACATCAGGGAACTGGAGCAGAAGGTCAAGAGTCACAACTCCATCGTCGGCATCCTCGTCATCAATCCGGACAATCCCACGGGGTTCGTCTATCCCGCGGAAACCCTCCGCCAGGTGGTTAAAATCGCCAAGGAATACGATCTCTTTTTGATCTTCGACGAGACCTACATCAATATCGTTTACAACAATAAGAAGACACTGAATTTGTCCGACGTCATCGGCGACGTGCCCGGAATGAGCATGAAGGGCATATCCAAAGAGTTCCCCTGGCCCGGGGCCCGGTGCGGCTGGCTGGAGGTATACAACGCCGACAAGGATGAAACCTTCGCCCGGTACATCAACACGATCCTGACTCAGAAAATGTCGGAGGTATGCTCGACGAGTCTCCCCCAGATCTCCATTCCCAGGATCATGAGCCACCCGCAGTACCAGAATTATCTCAACGAGCGCATCCGGCATTACGAGCGGCTGTCCAACATCGCCTACAACATCCTTAAGGACGTGCACTGCCTCATGGTCAACCGTACCAATGGGGCCTTTTACATGACGGCGGTCTTCAATGAGGCGTTCCTGAACAACCGCCAGACCCTTCCCATCGCGCAGCCGGAGATAAGGAACTTTGTGGAGGGCCTGGTTGGGGACAATATTGAACTCGACAAGCGCTTTGTCTATTATCTCCTCGGGGCGACGGGGATTTGCGTCGTTCCCCTGACCTCGTTTTTCACCAGCCTGCAGGGTTTCCGCATGACCCTCCTGGAAAAGGACGAGGACAAATTCGAGCATATCGTGAAGACCATCGCCGAAAAGGTGGATGAGTATATCGAATCGTCGCGATAGGGGGCGGAGTCACCGCTCTTCCCCGGCGCCGATGAGCGGCAATTCCCTTTCGACGCGGAAGTGGACGATGAAGCGCTTCCGGACGTCGTAACGGGAATAATCGCAGCGTCGGCAGATTTCCCGCCGGAGTTCCTCGTTCTCTTCCTCGCGGATTTTCCGCAGATAAAGTCTTTTTCCAGCCCAGCCCCCGCCTTCCTCGAGGAAGATATAGGTCGCCCAGGGATTGGACCGGAGGTTTTCATAGGTCAGCCGCTCCGCCATGATAAAGGCCACGGTCTGTTCGTCCATTACATGGGGCCGCGCAAAAACCGCCGCATTAACCTTGCCGTCGCCACCGGCCGTGGCCAGCACGCCGAATCCCTTCACCGTGTCGAAATATTCGTCCATGGTCATGGCCCACCTCCTAAAGTTTTTATCCATTGTAGGCGGATCTTCCGGCAAGTCAACCGGGAATTGACACCGGGAATGATCTTGATTAAAAGAGTATTTATGGTAGATATCACGGAGCAATTTATCTGGAAGGAGCATGAAGATGCCGAAAAAAGATGGGAAATTCTACTGCCTCAACCATCCGGAGCGGGAAATGGCAGTCCTCAACGAGGACAATCCGGACACCTTTCACACCCTCCGCCTCGCCACCTGGATATACGGAAACCGCCTTAAGATGGAGAACAAATCCACCGGCTTCGATATTTACGCCTGCACCGAATGCGGTTACAGCGAACTCTATCTGACATCCTCGGAGTTGAAACTCCTTCGGAAACCGTGACGAAGGCTGCGGCGCTTTCACCACGACGGGACTTTTCGCGGCCGCAAAAAATACGGTGATGGGGTGATTTGACGATGAGGAATGCAGAGGAAAACCAGGGGAAGGAATTTCAGATCGCGGCGTCGGGGCCCCGGTCGGCGGTTTGGCGGGGCGTGATCCTTCTCTGTTTGATGTTGCTCTTACCCCTGTCCCTGCCGGGTACCGGCCGCGCCGATGGGGAACTCCGCTTTGCCGCCCTGGGGGATTACACCCTGGAGAGCGGCCGGGTCATCGAGGACTGCCGTCTCGGTTATCGCACCTTCGGCCGGCTGAATCCGGAACGGACGAACGCCCTCCTCTTTCTCACCTGGCTGGCGGGCACCTCGGAAGATCTGGCGCGGCACGGTTATATCGGTCCGGAAAGGCTTGCCGACACCGGCCGGTATTTTGTCGTCGCCGTAGATGCCCTAGGCAACGGGGTCTCGTCTTCCCCCTCCAGGAGCGCGACCCAGGGCGGCCGCTCCTTCCCGGAATTTTCCGTCCGGGACATGGTGCGGGCCCAGCATTATCTGCTGACGAAGCATCTTGGCCTGACGTCTCTCCATGCCGTCATCGGCATCTCCATGGGGGGCATGCAGGCCTTCGAGTGGCGGTGCTCTTACCCCGGATTCGCCCGCAAAGTCGTCCCCATAATGGCCTCGCCCCGTTTGACCACCGCCGATTTGCTCATCTTCACCGCTGAGCTCCGGGCGATCGAGGGCGCGCGCCGGTGCCCGGAGGGAGAGGTCTCGGGGAGGCAGGCCCTGGCGGCCATTCATGCCTATGGGATCCGGAATCCCGGTTATTACGGTCGTCAGGTGCCGCCGGCGGAGTTTCCCGCCCTGCTGGCGGGAATGGAAAAAAATCTTGCCGCCTGCGATCTGGATGACTGGGCCCGGCAACTCGGGGCGATCATGGGTCAGAACTCCTGCCTGCCTTTTGTGGCCGCGCCGGTGGAGATCTTCGTGGTCGTCGCCCGGGACGATATGCTGGTGAACCCGGCCCCGGCGCTGGCCTATGCCGGGAACGTTCAGGGACAGGTGTTGGAACTCACCGGCGGCTGCGGCCATTTCGCCTTTATGTGTGAAGGGGAGAAGATCAGGGCCGCCGTGGCCGCCTTCCTGAACGGGGAGAATATAAAAGCCCCCGCGCAAAGATGATGACATCGGCGGGAAAGGTCGCTTGCGTCGGGGCTCATGGGTCGGTGCATATGATCACCCCCCGGCCTTCCGATTTGGCCCGATACATGGCCTGATCCGCCTTGCGGATCAAGACCTCGTAATCCACTCCGTCCGCGGGAAAAACCGCCATGCCGGCGCTGGCCGTCAGTGTGAAGCGCTGCCCCGCCGTCTCGAAGGGCTGTTGGAAAATCTGCATGATCTTTTCCCCCAGGGGCGCCGCGTCCTGCCGACCCCGGATGCCCGGCAGAAGGAGGAGAAATTCGTCTCCGCCCATACGGGCCACCGTATCCCCCTCCCGGAGATGATGGGAGAGTCGGGCGCTGACGCTGCACAAAAGCATGTCTCCCATCGCATGACCAAATCGATCGTTGACCTCCTTGAAGCGGTCCAGATCCATGACGGACACGGCAAAGAATTCGCCTTTCCGCTTGGCCTGGGCCTGAAGCTGGGTGAAGCGATCCTGAAAGAGGAGCCGGTTGGGGAGCCCCGTCAGATGGTCGTGGTAGGCGATCCACTGCACCTTTTCCTCTGCCCGGCGGCGTTCCGTCACATCCCGCATGAGTCCCCGGAATCCCACCCGCCGGCCCGCGGCATCCCGGATCAGGGAGGCGGAGACTTCCAGATGCTGTTCCCGGCCGTCGGGGTGCTTGACCTGCCAGACCAGGTCCCGCAGGGATTGGCCGGTCTTGAAAATATTCTTGAAATGATGAAGAATATTCTTTGATGCTTCCCCGCCGGCAAACACCCGGAAATTGTTCCCCAGCAGCTCATGGCGACCGAAGCCGACAATTCGTTGACAGGCATCGTTGACGAAGGAGATGTTCCCCGTAAGATCCGTTTCGTAGTAACCCTCTTCGATATTTTCAACGATCATCCGGTAACGTTCCTCGCTGGCCTGGAGGGCCGCTTCGACGGCCTTGCGGTCGCTGATGTCGCGGACGATGCTCTGGATCAGGTTTTTGCCCGGGATGTCGAGACGGATGAGGTTCACCTCGGCGAAAAACGGCTTACCGTCCTTCCGGCAGTGCCGCCATTCAAAGAATTGCGGAATCCCGCGCCCGGCGAATTCGAGTCGCTCATGGGCCTGCTGTTCCGATTCGCTGCCGTCGGCCTGGCGGGGGGTGGAGAACTGGGCGGGGCTCCGGCCGAGCAGGTCTTCCTCCCGACATTGGAAAATCTCCCGGGCCTTCCGGTTGCAGACGATAAATTTCTCTTCCTCCAGGATTAGGATGCCGTCGCCGGCCCCTTCGAAGAGGGAGCGGTAGCGGACTTCGCTTTCCGCGAGGCGCTTCTCCATCTCCATCCGCTCCGTCACGTCCATGGAATTGCCGAGGATGGCCCGCCGGTCGCGGTACCGGATGGTGGCCACGGTTTCCATGATCCAGCGGCTCCGCCCGTCTTTCGTCCGGATCCGGAAGCTGTA
>JAKQIZ010000075.1 GCA_029561465.1 Deltaproteobacteria bacterium
AGGGGAAGCACCTGGTCATTTGCCCACAACGCCAGGGGGCAGGTCCTGACGGCGACGAACCCCCTGGGGGGCGTGGAGACCTTCACCTACAATGACGACGGCACCCTGGCCTCGGCGAAGGACTCCGACACGGGAACCACCGGCTATGATTACGATGACCACAAACGACCGATCAAAGTGACCCATCCCGACGGCACGTTTCTCCAGATCACCTACAACGCCAACGACCAGATCGTCTTTGTCACGGACGAAAACAACCACACCTCCACCTACGTTTACAACTCCAACGGCCATCTCGCGGAGGCCCAGGATCACTTGTACAACGTGACCTCCTACGCCTACGACAACATGGATCGAATCAGGCAGATCACGGACAAACTGGGCAAGATCACCACCCTGACCTTCGACAACCGGGGGCGGCTGGCATCCATCACAGACCCGGACTCGTTGACAACGACTTACGGCTACGACGCCTATGGACGGCAAAACAGCGTCGCCCGCGGCGATGCCGTCTGGCAGACCATCCATGACAGTGAAGGGCTGCCCTCGTTGTCCAAGACCCCCCTGGACCGCCAGACCAGCTACGAAAGCGACCGGCTGGGCAATCTGACGGCCGTCACGGACCCCACCGGAAGCCGCATGGTCCTGTCCCGCAACGACATGGGCCAGGTGACGGGGATCACCGACGGTCTCAACCGCCAAACCGGCTACGCCTACGATGCGGCGGGTAGCCTGGCAGGCGTCACCCTTCCGGAAGTCGGCGGGGCCGGCTACGAAAGGAATGTCCTGGGCCGGATCAGCAGGATCACGGACCTGAACGGCAAGACCTGGAACCTTACCTACACCTCCATGGGACGCCTGCAAACCATGACGGATCCCCTGAACAGGACCTGGCAGTACGCCTACAACAACCGGGGGCGGTTGAACCGGGTTACCTTCCCGGACGGAACGACCAAGACCATCACCTATGACGGCGTCGGCAATATCGTCCAGGCGGCCCATTCCGCGGGGCCTACGCTCTCCTTCGGCTACGACGACTTCCAGCGCCTCACGTCCACGGCGAGCCTGACCCTTTCCAGGGACGCAATGGGACGGGTCTTGACGACCTCCGACGGGGAGGCATCCTTCACGGCCGCCTACACGGACGGGGGGAGATTAAAGTCGCTGGAGGTCTCCGCCAATGATGACCGCTTTTCGATAACGTACGCCTACAATGCCACCACCGGTCTCCTGGAGACCGTCTCGGACAGTCTCACCCAAACCGCCGTGACCTTCGCCTATGACGCCGACGGCAATCTGACGGCCATCGATCGCCCCAACGGGGTGCACACCCGTTACGACCGCGATGCCGCGGGACGTCTTGTCCGCATCCGGGAAGGGTCCTTCCTGGATGCCGCTTACACCCTGGATGCGGCAGGGCAGGTGGTCCGGGCGGACATGACCCTGCCCCCGCCGCTGGACCCCGTGTCGGCTATCGGCGACAGCACCGAATCCTTTTCTTACAACGACGCCTCCCAAACCGCCTCCGCGGGTTATGAGTACGACCTGCAGGGGAGGCTCACGGCGGCCCCGGGCCGGACCCTGACCTGGGACGGCGCATCCCGCCTGACCGCCGTCGGCGGCGTCCAGATGGGCTACAACGGTATGGGCGACCTGATCACCCGCACCGACGGCGCCGCCACAACCCGTTTCTCCTACAGTCATTCCCTCGGGCGCCATCCCCTTGTGGCGGAGAGAAATGTCTCAGGCCCGGCCCTTGCCCGCTACTATGTCTGGACTCCCGACGGGCGCCTGCTTTACCTGATTGACCGGACAAACGGCAGCAAGGCCTATCATTATCATTTCGACCGGACCGGTTCGACGATCGCCCTTACGGACGAAACCGGCGCCATGACGGACGCCTACGCCTACGACCCCTACGGCAGAATCCTGAGACGAGCCGGCGTCAGCACCCAGCCCTTCACCTTTGCCGGACAATGGGGCATGCGCCAGGAGGACGCCACCCTCTACCAGGCCCGGGCGCGCTACTACGATGCCGCCACGGGCCGTTTCCTCTCCAGGGAACCCCTGTGGCCCCAGACGGACGATCCCAGACTCCTCAATCCCTATGCCTACGCACGGGCCAACCCCATTATGGAGGTGGACGTAACGGGCCGGGAACCGGAGAAACCGGAAAACATCACCCCTGTCCACATGGAACAGGGCCTGGCCCCGGACTCCTGGACAACGACCATCCACAACAGCATCGAGACGGCCATCGTCAAGAAGTCCTATTCGACCACCGACAAGGGCCGGCGGTTCGGCGTCATGGCCGGCAACAAACATAAAAAGGAGATGAACCGGGAGCGGGAGCGAAACAGGAAGATCGGCAAGAAGGCCAACGTGATCAAATTCGGCAAACCCCTGTTCGTTAAAGTCGCCGAAGAGGGGGATCGGATCGTCGTACTCATTTTCATTCGCAACAAGAACAATCTTCTCGTGGTGAAAGACATGTTCGAAATCGGCAAGAAGGAACTCGAGGCAGGGGAGCCCCAGGCGGATTTCTCCCTTCAGGAGAGGTTGTTCGGGAGCGATGTGAAACGGGTGGAGGGGAACAACCCCGTGGCCGACCACTTCGTGGACAAGGTGGCGGCTTCGGTCAGACGCCATGTCGATGACGAATAAGGAAGGAGGATGTCCTTTATGAAAAACTCTCGAACCATCGCCATTTTCAAGGCCATGGTTGTCTGGGCCATGGTTATCTTCTTCTCCGCGCCCGCCGCCGCCCTCACGGTGACCTACACGTACGACGGGGCGGGACGCCTGACAAAGGCGGCCTTCGCAAGCGGTCAACGGATACTTTATTTCTATGATCAAGCGGGAAATATCCTGAAGCGCCAGTCCTTCGACAGGGGAAGCGACCTCTACGGCGACGTGAACGGCGACGGCATCGTCAACCTGACGGATATCGTCACGGTGCTGAAGCTCCAGGCCGATATGGACCGGGAGAGGGATTACTACAACATGAATGCCGACGTGAACGGCGACAACCGGATCGGCACCGCCGAGGCGCTTTATATTCTCCAGGGAATTGCGGAGATGAGATAGAACGCCGCTCGCACATGCGCCCTAACATCGCGATTTAGAAGGGACATGGTTAAATATGCGGCTCTGTGGCGTAAGAACGGTCATCCTTTCAGGATCTCTGCAAACGCTCCCACAGGTAGGTCCGAAATAGGTCGTTATCGGCCGGTAGGAGGACCGGTTCCCCGATCCGGGCATCCAACTCTCTCATACTCGGCGGCAGTTCCGGCTCAATTCCCAGCAGTTCCGTGATCTCCGCCGGAAACTTGGCCGGATGGGCCGTCTCCAGTGATACGCACAGCCCTCCATAGCGGCTTTTATCCAGGTAATCTTCCAGCCCCCGCCAGCCCACGGCGCCGTGGGGCTCCAGCAGGACACCGTAGGTCTCATAGACCCGCTTTATGGTCCGCTTTGTTTCCCCATCGGTGACGCTCACTGAATGGATGCGGCGGCGGATTTCATCCCGATCGGGATCGCGGTGGACCATGCCGTTACGGTCCACGGTCCCGCCGTAAAGATCGAAGAATCGGGCCAGATTGCTGGGATGGCCCACGTTCATGGCATTGGAAAGGCAGGCCCGGGAAGGAGAGACCTTTTCGTAGATCCCGGTGGCGAGAAAGCGCGGAAACTCGTCGTTTTCATTGGTGGGCATCACCAGCATCCGCACCGGAAGACCCATGCGGCGGGCGTATTCACAGCCCAGGGCGTTGCCGAAATTTCCGGAAGGCACGGAAAAGACGATTTCCTCTCCCGCCTCCACCCGGGCCAACTGGGCGTAGGCATAGACATAGTAGATCGTCTGGGGAAGGATGCGGCCGAAATTTATGGAATTGGCCGACGTCAGATTCAGTTCCGCCAGGGAGGGATCAGCGAAGGCCTGCTTTACCATGTTCTGGCAATCGTCGAATTTCCCGGACACGGAGACCGCCTGGACGTTTTGCCCGATGGTATCGAGTTGTTTTCGCTGTCGGGAGCTGACCTCGTCCCGGGGATAGAGGATCGTCACATCTATGCCCGGCACCCCCTTGAAGGCCTCCCCCACCGCGCTTCCCGTATCTCCCGAAGTAGCCACCAGGACATTGAGGCGTTTGTCCGGCGACCGGAGCATGCTCATGAGACGGGCCATCATTCGGGCGGCAAAGTCCTTGAAAGAGGCCGTCGGCCCCTGATCGAGGCGCAGGACATAGTTTTCGCCCACTACTCGCTCCAGAGGCACGGAGAAGTTGTAGGCATCTTCCACCACCAGGCGCAATCTATCGAGTTCCACCTCTCCGGCGAGAAATTTACGGGCCACCAGCCAGGCGGCTTCCGGGTAGGGCATTCCCTTCAGGGCAGCGACATCCGCCGGCACCAGTTCTGGAATCCTCTCCGGCATGAACAGCCCCTCGTCCGGGGCCTGCCCCATGAGGAGCGCCTCCCGGAAGCTGACCGTTTCCCGGAAGGGCTTCCCGCCGCCACCCAGGTTCAGATTTCTATTGGTGCTGTAATAACGAATCGTCATTGACATTTCCTGCTCCTGTCCCCATGGTTCTCCGGCCCGGCATCCTGGAGATCGCCTCCCCCGGCGGATGGGCGAATGGTTTACATCATGCTGATCTTAAATGATTAATCCACCGGACCGGGATAGCCGTCCGCTGGTTCCCGGACGTTTTCGATTCCAGACTCCGGCGATACCGCAAAAAATACCGGAGCTATACAAAACTCCGGGAAATGTTTACCTTCCCACTCTTTCCCTGTCAAGCATCTTCTCTTCAGGCTCTTCTGGGCAAACCGCTCCTTCCAAACCGGGTAGCGCCAACCTGCATCGATAAGGGCGTCATCTTCCCGATTGACAGAAAGGGTTTTTCGGCGGATAATCGGCACCGGAGATTAACGTTCGAGCATAATTGACGTTGAGGATTCAACAATGACGAAAGAAAACCGCCCGCGTCTGACCCAGACCGTCCACGGCGCCGGCTGAGCCTGCAAGATAGGTCCGGGCGACCTGAGCGAAGCGCTTAAAGATCTACCCTTCATGACGGACCCCCATCTCCTGGCGGGGATGGAACACTCCGAAGACGCCGGCGTCTATAAACTCCGCGACGATCTGGCGATCATCCAGACCGTGGATTTCTTCACCCCCATCGTCGATGACCCTTACACCTTCGGCCAGATCGCCGTGACCAACGCCCTCAGCGACGTCTATGCCATGCGGGGCAATCCCCTGACGGCAATGAACATCGTCTGCTTTCCCATCAATAAACTCGATATTTCCATTCTCCGGGACATTCTCCGGGGCGGGCTTGACAAGATGCGGGAGGCGGGCGTCCTCCTAGTCGGCGGGCATAGCGTCGAGGACGACGAGACCAAATACGGCCTCGCCGTGACGGGAATCGCCCATCCCGATCAGATCCTCTTGAACCGGGGCGCCCGGCCGGGAGACAGGCTCGTCCTGACCAAGGCCCTCGGCACGGGAATAGTCAGCACCGCCGTCAAGGGGGGGATAGCTACGGAGAGCCTGGTCAACGAGGCCGTCCGCGCCATGACGACCCTGAACAAGTCCGGGGCGCAAGCCCTCATGGAGACGCCGGATGTCCATTCCTGCACCGACATCACCGGATTCGGTCTCCTCGGGCACGCCTGCGAGATGATCGAGGACAGCCAGGTAGGCATGGAGATCCATGCCGGCGCCGTGCCTTTCTTCAGCGGCCTGCGGGAAATCGCCGAGCTGGGCGTGCTGCCCGCGGGGCTCCACCGCAACCGAAGGTTCCGCGAAAACCGGATCGAGATCGACCCGGGATGCCCGGAGTGGCAGGTGGACATCCTCTTCGACCCCCAAACCGCCGGGGGGCTTTTCGTCGCCGTGGCCCCCGCGGAGGCGGAGAAACTACTGGATAAACTCCACCACGTGGGCCTTGGCGAGGCCGCCATCATCGGTAGCGTCACCGGCGAAAGGAAAGGAAAGATTACCGTCCGGCCATGAAACGCATCGAGTCGCTGCTGGTCAAAAAGGAGGAAACCCTCTTCAACGTCTTCAAGCTACGTTCAATGGCCCGGCCGGAGGATACCATGGCGGTGCTCATGTTCGGCAGCCCTGATCCGGATGCCGTCGCCTCGGCGATGGCCCTGCGGGAAATCATGCGACAGACGGTGGGGCTGAAAAAATTCGCCTTCGTCGCCACGGAAGGGGTGCTCCGCCAGCAGAACCAGGAATTCATCCGGGCCATGAAGGTGGAAATTCAGCTCCTGAGTAAGATAGAGCTCCAGGACTACCGACTCGTCGCCATCGTGGACGCCCAGCCCAACTTCTTCGGGAAGACCGGCGATCTGATCCACCCCCAAATCGTCATCGACCACCATCCCGTTACCGCCGCCTGGCATGCCGAACTGGCGGATGTCCGCCCCCAGTACGGCGCCCTCTCCACCATCATGATGGAGTATCTCCTCGCAGCCCGGGTCCGGATACCCAAGCTGCTCTACACCGCCCTGCTGTATGGCATCAAGAGCGACACCAACAATTTCGAGCGGGATTCAATCCTCGAGGACATCGGGGCTTATTACCTGACCTCGGTTCGGGCCAACCGGGAGCTCATCCGTCGCATCGAACTGAACCAGATTCCCGAGCGCTACCTGAAGTCTTTCGAACATGCCTATTTCCACCGTCGCCGCTACCGCGACCGGATCACCAGTTTCCTGGGCAAGGTGGACAGCCCCGATGTATGCGTCCAGGTAGCCGATTTCTATCTGCGCATCGTCGATGTTTACTACGTGGTTATCGCCGGGATCATCAAAGACCGGCTGATCATCGTCTTTCGGGGCGACGGTTACCGTCAGGACTGCGGCTACATCGCGGCGGCGGCCTTCGGGAAATACGGCGGCGGCGGCGGACACAAGAGCGCGGCCCGGGTGGAAATCCCCCTGGAAACACTCAAAGAGGTCCTCCCAGGGGATTGGACCCAGGAAGCGGTGGAACAGTTTCTCGTCCAGCGCCTCCGTCAGAAACGCCCGGCAAAGACGAAGAAACGCCCGGCAAACGACGCCAGGGAATCCTGACTCCCTTTCTCCAGCTTATATCCATACATTCCCACCGAACGGTAGAGCCATTCCCGCCGGGAGCAATAAAGTCAGCTCAGGTGGGATGCGACGGGCAGCGGCATCTTGATCTTTTGGGTGAAGTAGAGCGAAACCACCGTAAGACCGGCTCCGATTAGAAAGGGCAGCCGCCAGTTCAATAGCCACAGGCTGCCGCCGATCAGGGGGATGATGATGGCGGAGATGTGGTTGATCGTGAATCCCATGGC
This sequence comes from Deltaproteobacteria bacterium, assembly GCA_029561465.1. Lineage (GTDB taxonomy): Bacteria > Desulfobacterota > Syntrophia > Syntrophales > UBA8958 > UBA8958. Next base: position 7,344 of record JAKQIZ010000075.1, read on the forward strand.
GGTGCTCTGGGAAAGGTCGCTGGTGTCCGCCGTTTTCTGGAGATACGTGTTCAAACCGATGGAAAAGTTGAAAAAGACACTGTCCAGGACGTAGAGGATTACCGCCACCCAGGAATTCTCGATAAACGCATAACCCAGAAACAGGATGAAGAGACTGGCGCTTTCCAGGGATAGGACCACCCGCTCGCCATAGACGTTGATCGCCCGGGAGATATATCTATTGGTGAGAAAGGTCAGGGCATAGTTCAGGACATAAATGCCGGCGATGGTGCTGACAGCAAGACGGTATTTTTCCACCAGAAGAAAGACGGCGAAGACGATGAATATCTGCCGGCGGGCGCCGCTCAGAAAGTTCAGGGTATAGTACAACCAGTATTTCCGACGCAGGACGAGTTTGTTTTGGCGGTGCAGTCCCTCCTCTTCCGCCGGATTTTTCGTCAGCATATAGATACCCGCCAGGCCCACAAAGATCCCCAGCAGGAGGAAATTGCCGCGGTAGGGAATGAAAAAAGGAAAGCATCCAGACCACCACCCCGACGGTGATATTGGCCAGGGCGCCGTATCCCCGCAGGCGGGCAAAGACGATGGGCGCGTCATGCCGGTCGAAATACTGCACCGTCAGGGACTTGTTCGTGGTCTCGAAATAGTGAAAACCGATGGACATAACTATGGTGGTCATGAGCAGGCCCGGAAAGGTGGTGAAAAAGCCGGTGGCACCGATACCGATCCCCAGCAGCACCACGGACCACGCCGACAGGCGGTGTTCCCGCATGATCAGCAGCATGTACATCACCAGAAAGGTCAGGAAGCCCGGAATCTCACGTACCGCCTGGGCCACCCCGATCTGAAAACCGTTTACGCCCACTATCTCTTTGGCAAAATTGGTGAACAAGGCCATCCATCCCTGCAATCCGGCACTGGCACAGATAACGAGCACCATGAGATAGGAATACATCGGTTTGTTCTTGAAGTTCTCCATGACGAAAATGAAAAACCGGAGACAGCCTCAGGGGGCACATCTCCGGTTATGTATTCGTGATTATAATTTTTTGTCGCGATGCCGGTTATTCGGAAGTCTTGGCGTCGCCGGATGTATCGGATTTTACCTCTTCCGTCACGGCCGCAGCCGCCGACTGCTCCTCTTGTTTCGATTCACTGTGCGGCGCCTTTACCCCACCGTAATCGGTCACGTACCAGCCGCTTCCCTTTAGATGAAACGAAGAAAGGGACATCAGCTTCGTCACAGGGCCCTTACAGAACCGGCAGGATTTGATCGCCGGATCGGTAATCCGCTGAAACATTTCAAAGTCCTTTCCGCATTTCTTGCATTTGTACTCATAAATTGGCATAAAACACCCTCCCAATTTTGATTTTACCCGTATATATCTCCCAGTTGATAGCGGTTGCTGAAGCAATCCAACACCAACTTCAGATCGGGTTTCAGCGCCGCCTGCAATACCTCGCGGGTGATCCCGTGGACCTTTTCCTCCTCCTCCCGTTTCTCTGCCGCCGACATCTCGAAAGAGATCTCGCCATTGTCAAACCGAACCACGTGCACCAGTTCATGGGCGGCAATATAAAGCAGCAGAGGGCTCAGCTTGATGAAGGAATGGGCCCGTTCCACGGCATCGAGGATCCCGTCGTCCTGAAGGCAGATCCGGTAGAAGTGTAAACCGCCCTCATTCGGCTCTCCATCTTTGCCGTATCGATATTTGCACAGATGGGCAAAGGCGCCCTCTTTCACCTCATGCTTATCGAGAAAAGCCAGCGTCCGCACGTCATAACGGTGGTTTCGGATCTTTTCCAGACTCATCCGAAAATAATCGTCGATGAGCCTCTCCGCGTGTTGAAAAGCCGAATTCGCCAAGGATATTTGTGCGGTATTGAAGTACCGTCCCATGGTCCCTCACTGCGGAAGCCGATGATTACCGGTAACGGGCGCCCCACTATCGTCCTTTTTCGTTCCCTACGTAAGCCTTCACGCTTGTTGGCGGCAATTTATGCATTTTCTCCGCCTTGTCAAGCATTATTTTTCCTTTTTATTTCATCATTTTGTCGGCACCGGGACAGAGGTGAGGAGATACTTGAGGTCCTCGTCCTCGAAACGGAGCGACACCCCTACATAGGGGGAACTGTTACCCTGGTCGCTGATGAAATCATCCCAGCCGGCGTTGAGGTAAATGTTCTTCAGGAGGCGGATTTCTCCCCCGGCCTTGAGATGGGCCTTCCGGTCCACGGAGAAGTCGAAGGCCTCGAAGGTAAGCCGCAGCTTGTCCTGGAAGGTGAGAAAGTCCAGGCCGACCCCTCCCGTGGATTCGAATATGCCGCCGCGGAGTACGACATCCTGAAAACGCTTGCCCAACTGGGCATTGAACAAGAGACCGCTCCGGTCCCACTCGGTGATGGTCGTTGTCGCTCCTCCCTGAGTGATGTCCTTGACGGTCCGGCGTCCTCTGGGGTCCACCGCCAGGCCGAGGAGATAGAAGTAGTCCTGACGCGGCTGGATGCGCAGATCGAGATAACTCTTGGCGTCGCTCTTGTCGGTGAGGTATTCCCCCCGGTAGCTGATAAAGGTTCTGAACTGCTCGCTTTTATTAACAAACTTATTTATCCCTCCCAGGGTTTTGTTCAGGTTGTTAACCGTTTCATCGTCGTTGACGAGCTTGCCTATGGTCCCCTGGCCCTTGTTGATCTTGTCGGAGACCTCCTGCAGACTGGCCATGGTTTTATGGAGTTTTTCCGCCATCTGTTTGTCTTTGACCAGTTGGCCCACAGTTCCCTCCCCGCGCTGGATACCGGCGGTGATGTCGTTTAGGGCAACAAAGGTCTTTTCCATCTGGCTGGAAGCCCCCCGGAGGCTCTCGATGACCTGGGCGATCTTCTCGTCATTCTGGACGACGACCCGGTTCAGATTGCCCGTCAACTGGCGGGTGTTTTCCAGCATGGCCCGGAGATTGGCCTCGTTGTTCATGACCACGGCATTGAGGTTGCGGGTCAGCAGCCGGGTGTTCTCCAGGATCGCCCCCATGGATTCCTCGCCGGCCCTGCCGCCCATGACCTTGCTCAGGGAGCCGGTAACCGTTTTGACGTCCTCGGCAATGGAAGCGAGCTGATTGAGGAGTTTGTCCACGTCGGCCTGGCGCTCCACCCGGGTGATGCTCTCGCCGGCCTGGAGCAGCGCCGTTCCCTGGGTGCCCGGAATCACCTCGATATATTTGTCCCCGAGGATGCCGTGGGTCTTGATGGCCGCGGTAACATCTCTTTCCAGCTTCACCTCGCCCGGCAGGCGGATACTCACCAGCGCCCGGCCGTTTTTCAGACGGATTGTCTCCACCCGCCCCACCTCGACGCCGGCTATTTGGACGGAGGCGCCGGTGGCGAGACCGGCGGCATTATCGAACTCCACATCCACCAGATAGCCCCGTTGGAAGCTGAAGCCCCGCTGTCCCACCTGAAAGGACATATAACCGAGGACGATCAGGCCGATCAAAACGAACAGACCGACTTTCGCCTCGGAGCTGATTGCATTCATCCGCTCCCCCTCATTCACATTATCCGTTCAGTTCCCCTTGGCGGGGATGACATGCCAAGGCATCCGTTCCCGAAGGGTTTCCTTCACATGATCCGGATCGGCCCCTCGATGCTTCCCGCAAGAAACTGTTTGATCACCGGGTCCCGGGACGCCCGGATATCCTCCGGCGTGCCCTGGGCGATGATGCCCCCTTCATAAAGCATGGCGATCCTGTGCCCGATCCGGAAGATGGACTGGAGATCGTGACTGATGACGACACAGGTCAACCGGAATTCTTCCTGGGTCTCCATGATCAGTTGGTTGATGGCCTCCGTCATCACCGGATCGAGGCCCGTCGTCGGCTCGTCGAACAGAACGATCTGGGGGCGCAGGGCTATTGCCCGGGCCAAGCCCACCCTTTTGCGCATGCCGCCGCTCAGTTCCGAGGGCATCTTCTTCTCCGTCCCGGAGAGGCCCACGGCCCGGAGGCAGTCGGAAACGATCTCCCGGATCTCCTTCTCCTTCAGTCGGGCGTGTTCCCGGAGGGGAAAAGCGACGTTTTCCCCCACCGTCATGGAATCGAAGAGGGCGGCCTCCTGGAAGAGCATACCAAATTTCTTTCTGATTTCGTTTAGTTCCCGGTCGTTGAGACGGGTCATATCGACACCGTCCACCAATACCTGCCCCCGCTCGGGCTTCATGAGACCGATGATGTGCTTGAGCAGGACACTCTTTCCACCGCCGCTGAGGCCGATGATAACCGTGGTCTTGCCGTCTTCGATGGACAGGTTCAGGCCGGTCAGGACCCGGTGCTTCCCGAAGGACTTATGTACGTCGATCAGTTCGATCATCCCTGTCCCCATGCCTCAAAACATCAGCGCCGTCAAAAAATAATCGCTGATCAGGATCGTGATAGAGGCCAAAACCACTGCTTCCGTCGTCGCCCGGCCCACCCCTTCCGCCCCGCCGGTGGCATGGAAGCCCTTGTAGCAGCCCACGAGGGAAAGGATCAGGCCGAAACAGGCGGCCTTGACCAAACCGTTGAATATATCGCTTAGTTCCACCATCTTGGTAATGTTCTTCATGAAAATGCCAGAATTGATGTTCAGGAGCCCCACGCCGACAAAATAACCGCCCACGATGCCTACAAAATCGCTGATGATGGTCAGAAAGGGCACCATAATGACGCCGGCAATGACACGGGGGACAATCAGATACTGGATGGGATTGGCAGCCATAACATAGAGTGCGTCCACCTGTTCGGTCACCTTCATGGTGCCGATCTCCGCCGCCATGGCCGAACCGGCCCGAGCCGTCACCATGAGGGAGGTAAGAACGGGCCCCAGCTCCCTGGTCATCCCCAGGGCCACGGTCGCCCCCACCATGCCCTCGGCGCTGAACATCCGAAAGCCGTGATACCCCTGGAGGGCCATGACCATACCGGTAAACATGCCGGTGAGCACCACCACAAAGATGGAGCGGACGCCCACAAATTCCATCTGTTTGAAGATCAGGCGGAGGCGCAGGGGCGGCCGGAACATCCACCCCAGGACGGAAATGAACAGGAGGACGATCCGCCCCATTTCTTCTACGGAATAGAGGACGGACCTCCCCAGGGCATCTATCGCCTTGGTGACTCTGCCCATGCTACAGCGGGCCCCTTTTGGCGCTGTGAGCCCGCAGGGCGGCGTCGATAATCCGGCTGATCAGACCGGTCTGGGTAATGCCTGCCGCCGCCGCCTGATGAAACAACACCGTGGACGGGGTCATCCCCGGCAGGGTGTTGGGCTCGAGGACGGCCACCCGGCCATCGGTCCTCACGAACATGTCGATGCGGGCATAGCCTTTGAGGTCCAGGGTGGCAAAGGCAGCCAGGGCCGTATCCTGAACCCTTTTCAAGACCTCCGTGGGCAGGCGGGCCGGGGTTTTGTTCTCTCCCTGTCCGTAGAGGAACTTGTCCTCCAGGGAGAGGATTTCGGCCGTGGGGATTGTCTCCGAAGGGATGAGGGCCAGCGGGGGATCGTCATCCAGAACGCCGCAGGTGACCTCCGTTCCCGTGAGAAATTCCTCCACCAGGACGACATTGTCCCATTCCAGGGCGGATAAGACTGCCTCAGCCACCCCCGCTCCCGACATAACCTTCTTGACAGCGGTGCTGCATCCCTCCCGGGTGGGTTTAACCACGCAGGGGAAGCCGATCTCCCGCTCCACCCGGGCCAGGATCTCCTCCCGGCCGCCGCCGTCCCACGCCCGGCGATAAACGGGGATGGTAGCCGGAACATCGATGCCGTTCATGGCCAGGATCCGGCGGCAGACGTACTTGTCCATGCCGAGAGCGGAACCGAGGACTCCCGATCCCGTATAGGGGATTCCCAGCAATTCCAGGAGACCCTGCATACAGCCGTCCTCACCGTATTTGCCGTGGAGTCCCAGGCAGACCATATCGGCCTTTTCTTTCATGGTTTCATAGGGAACGCGTTGCGCCTCGGTTTCCAGATCATCCTCGATATCCCGGGTGCTGTTCCTCATAAGGAGCTTCAGGGGGATCTCCCAGAGCCGCGCCTGGGAGTCCATGAATACGGCCAGGGGGGAGAAACGTTTCCGGTCCATCTTACTGAAGATATTCCGTCCGCTCTCCAGGGATACCTCCCTTTCCGAGGATACTCCCCCCATAATAACCGCGACTCTGAGTTTTTCCGTTCCCGTCTGCTCCGCCATAATCTACTCCATCCCCATCGAAATCTTTCCCCTTTGCAGGAAAGGCAATAAAAAAATCCGCCCGTCGCCTCTTTGCCGGCGTCTAATCATCCGTTGCCCATGGACTTCTACCTACCGCCCGTTTCACAATGGCCCTTTCTTCTCCCGGTGGATGGCCAGGGCGTTCTCGATCAACGTGGTGATGATCATCGACGGCAGCATCCCGGCGCTGGCCGCCTGCTCGAAGAAGAACGAGGAGGGGGCCATCCCGGAAGAGGAATTCGGATCGGTGATGAGAATCCGGCCGTCGGGGAGATAAAAGCCATCGATGCGGCCATAGGAACGAAATCCCAGCACTTCAAAGGCCCGGCGGGCCTCTTCCTTGATCCGGGCCACCACCTCCGAGGGGATATTCTTCGGCGGGGTGAATTTCCGGCAACGGCCGGGCATGTACTTGTCGTCATAGGTGTAGAAGTCGCTCTGGGGATGGATCTCCGTCAGGTCCAGGGGCATGATTTCCCCATCCTGTTCGAGGATGATGGCGGAAAACTCGATGCCGGTGAGGAACTCCTCCGCCAGGGCGACCCGGTCCCAGCGGAAAGCCTCCTCGAGGGTCCCGGCGATATCGTCCGCCGCCGCGATCTTGCCCACGCCGACGCTCGATCCCTCCCGGACCGGCTTGATGAAGAAGGGCAGCTCAAAGTTTTGGAGCAGTTTTTTCGTCACCGCTTCCGGCGCCCGCCGCCATTCCCCCTCATGGACAGCCACGCTTACCGGCACGGCAATCCCCGCCGCCGCCAGGATCTTCTGTTGGATATGCTTGTCCATTCCCAGGGCAGAGGCCAGAACCCCGGGCCCCGTATAGGGAATTCCGAGGAGTTCGAGCAGACCCTGGATGCAGCCGTCGTCGCCGTACTTGCCATGAAGGGAGATGAATGCGAAATCGATCCGCCCCTTGAGATCCTCATAGGGAATCCGCCGGGCCTCGACGGTCAGGCGCTCGCCGATATCCACCGTCGTGTTCTGGGAGACGAGCTGCCAGGGGATCTCCCATATGCCGCCGGCGGCATCCATGAACAGGGGGACTCCGTGAAAGAACTCCGGATCGAGATTGTCATAAACATTCCGGCCGCTGTTGAGGGACACCTCCCGCTCCGACGACATACCACCCAGAATGATTCCCACTCTCAGTTTTTCCATCCGCCTCCAGAACCTCCTTATGAATCCCAGATAAAGGTGACACCGCTGTTCGGGAAGACCCAGGTATGATTGGGAACCCGCAGCCGTATATATCGGCCCCTTTCCCTGATCACCTCCGGATACGGCTGTTTGCCGGCGAAGAAACTTACCTCCCGGACGTGCCGGAATCCCGTTTGTTCGTAATGGAAGGAGATATCGAGACCCCGAGTCGGATACACGATATAGACGGAGAAGATATTGTTCGCCCGCGATTTTTTCGTGAAGATCTCGATGGCGATTTCCACCTCGGTGTTGAGCTTGTCCCGCAGGCTGTCGCTGCTGCACCAGACCTCGTAGCCCCGAGAGGTCATCTCAGTGCGGACGATGGGCACGTCCCGGCCGTCCACGGCAACCCCGGCAACCAGAAAATTACGCTCCATGACCGGATGTTCCCCCTTGCTCATCAGCCAGCGGTATTCGCAGCGGGGATCCTCGAAAAACGCCGCCAACTGCTCTTCGTCGAAGGCGCAGCCGATAAGAAAGGTGTCGTTTTTCAAAGTTTTTCGGTATGCCACCCGGGTGGTTACGTCCAGGGAGTCGCCGCGACGGCCGGCGGGTCCGCCGTTCTCCCCCGCGGATTCGGCCACGGTGATATCATACCGGAAGTCTTCCCGCAACTCCAACTGGCGGTCCTCCTTGCCAAAGAGGGTCTCGAACATCTCATAGTAGATGGCGTTCCCCAATTCCTCACTCCGGGCCCGGGTCTGAAAACATTGGCGGATGATGCTGTCGATCCGGTCGATGGAACGCTCCTCTCCGGGGACATAGATCCGCCGGAGCCGGGGCAGGACGCTGTCCGCCTTTCCCTTGTGGAGAAAGAGCCGGGGAGCCCTTTTGCCCAGGGCACAGAGGATTTCGTAGCTGATGCTTCCCACCCTTCTGGCGATCTCGTTGGCGGAGATCGCTTCATGCCCCTGGCGCCCCATGAGCACCACCTCGTCGTCAACCTGGCACTCGGGGATCTCGCTCACATCCACGGTGCACATGTCCATGGAAACACGCCCGACGACGGGCACCCGTTTTCCTCGAATCAGCACCTCCCCCTGATTGGAGAGGATGACGCCGTAACCGTCGCCGTAACCGACGGGAATGGTGGCAATCCGTGTCGGTCTCGTCGTGATATAGGTGCGGTTGTAGCCGATGCTGTAACCCTTGGGGAAATCCTTCAGGAGGACGACGCGCGTCTTGAAGGACATCACCGGTAGGAGGTCCGCCTTGTCCTTTGTTTCCGAGGAGGGATAGATGCCGTAGGACATGAGCCCCGGGCGCACCATGTCCAGGTTGAATTGGGGATAGTTCAGGATGGCGCCGCTGTTGGACATGTGCCGGATGGGGATGCGGATCCCCTCCTCGGCCAGTTTCGCCAGCAGGCGGTGGAACAGCTCCGCTTGAGATTCATTGTAGTCCTGCAGGGTTTCACTGGCTGCCAAATGGGTGAAAAGCCCTTCCACAATCAGATCCGGAAGCGCCAGGATGTTCTTGATGGTCTGCTGGGCCTCGTAATAAAGTGTTCCGCCCCGCCCCATCCCCGTATCCACCTCGATATGGACGGGAAGACGGACGTGGGCCTGGGCGCAACGATCCTGCAGGGTCCGGGCGAAATGGAGATCGGAGACGGAAGGGGTGAGGTTGTACTTGATGATCTCGCCGATTTCCCCTTCTGGAGAGGGGCTGAGGATGACGATGGGGGCCATAAGCCCGCTGACCCGGAGCTGCACCCCTTCGTCAGCGTTGGCGACCCCCAGATAGACGGCGCCGTTTTTCAGGGCCGCCTCGGCGATCTCGATGGCCCCGTGACCGTAAGCATCAGCCTTTACCACCTGGAGGATCTTGACGCCCGGCCTGACCAGGCGTTTCATCTCCTTCCAGTTCCGGGCGAAATAGTCGAGATCGACCTCCACCCAGCTCCGATACTTATGGACTTCCCGGTAGGACATGGTCATTTCCTGGTCATGGTGAACACGCCGTCCCATTCACCTTCCGGAGGATTTTCCTTCAGATCCTGACAGCGCTGAATATACAGCTTCGCCGGCGGATCGTCGGGACGAATTTCCAGAACGCTTTTGAAAGCCGCGATGCCCTCATCCCAGCGGGCGGCCTTGTAGTGCGCCAGTCCCGCATGGAAACGCCCGATGTACTCCTCGTGTTCCGCCGCATCCTTCCGCTCACAGATCAACTCGTAGATCTTCACGGGCAGCTTCTTCCCCTTGACGCGCACTGCGTCCAACTCCCGACAGAACACCTCCTCTTTCACCACTTCATAGGTAAATTCACTGATGACGATATGGGTCCCATACTCCTTGTTGATCCCCTCGAGGCGGGAGCTGAGATTCACGTTGTCGCCCATGACGGTATAATCGAAGCGCATATTGGAACCCATGTTGCCTACGACCATGTCGCCGCTGTTGATGCCGACCCCGATGTCCACAAAGGGCCGCCCTTCCGCCGCCCATTTTTGCTGCAGCCCCTTGAGGGTCGCCATCATCTCCAGTGCGGTCCGGCAACTCCGCAGGGCATGATCCGGCTGGTCCACCGGAGCGCCAAAGACGGCCATGATGGCATCGCCGATATATTTGTCGAGAAGTCCCTCATATTTGAAGACGATATCGGTCATGGCCGTCAAATACTCATTGAGGAGGTGTACGAGTTCCTCCGGGGTCAACTTTTCCGAAATGGTGGTGAAGCCACGGATATCGGAAAACATGACGGTAAGATCCTTCTTGTCGCCCCCCAGTTTCAGTTTAGTGGGATCCTTGAGCAGTTCGTTGATGACCGAGGCCGTCAGATAATACTGAAAGGCCCCACGGATCTTCTTCTTTTCCCGTTCTTCCGTAAAATACCGGTAAACGGTGATGACCAGATAGATTGTCATCATCGTAAGGACGGGATAGACCATATTGAGCCAGGTATTGTATTTGGCAAAGATGAGTGTGTTTCCAGCCACAAAACCACCGAGGAGGACCATGACGAGAAGAATGCCTTGGAGGGCCTTAAGTCGGGGGATTGCGATCCCGATGATCATGCCGAAAAAAATGATGCCGCAGATATCTATGAAGGTTGTCCAGGCTGATTGTTCCAGAAAATTGCCCTGGAGGATGTTTTCCACGACGGTGGCATGCAGTTCCACCCCGGGATAGACGGGACTGAAGGGGGTAACCCGGAGATCATAGATGCCCGTAGCAGTGGCCCCGACAATTACGATCTTGCCTTTGATGAGCTCGGGTGAGAGGCGTCCCGCAATAATATCTGAGATGGAATAGTGGGGAAAGGTCTTGGCGGGACCCAGATAATTAATCAAAAGCCGGCCGATTTCATCGGTGGGGATCCGCAGGTCTCCGAGCATGACACCGTCCACGCCGAACTCGGCCAGATTGAGGACGATCATGGGATAATCGAGATACTGCATGAGAAGGGCAATGGGCAAGGAATAGTAAAAATTGTCCTGAAACTTTATGACCAGGGGCGACCAGCGGATGACCCCGTCCGGATCAGGAAACGCGTTAAAATAACCACAGTTCTCTCCTGATTCCGCAATCGCCTTGATACTGGGAACCGGGGCGTAGGCCGTGATGAGATTGTAGTCTCCCTCATGACCCTTTTCCCGAACCATGGAATACATGGAGCCACCGATAAGGGATCCGGAAGCATTGATGTATTCCTCGGTGAGGAACTCCACGTCTTTCATGGAGGTATGGAAAAAATAACCAAGGCTGACATTCTTCGCACTCTTAACGGATTTGGCCAGAATAGCATCGGCGGAAGGACCGGTACTCTGCTCCGGTTCGGCAAAGACGATATCGAATCCTACCGCCTTGGCTCCGTATTCTTTGAGCGAATCCACCAATTTCGCCGTCATCGATCGCGACCAGGGCCAGCGGCCGATCTCGCTGAGGCTCTTTTCATCGACGGTGGCGATAATCACCTGGCCGGTGGTGGGTAATTGTCCCCGGGATACCATACGCAGGTCCAATGCCTTCAATTCCATAAAACGCAGAAAGTGTGGATCCATGAAAAACACGACCAGGGCGAGGATCACCAGGACAATGGAAATCTTGAGCGGTGATAAAGTCATTATGTTTTTGATTGATATTTTCATACTCGTCCTTATTTTTAATATGGAGAGGTGAATTTTAAATAAACCACCTGGTCTTGTCAAGGTAAATGGCCGTTTTGTCAACATACCTTATGTCTTGACAAGATGAGGATGTTGGGATAAAAGCTCGAAGCGTTCGCCGATGTAGCTCAGCCGGCAGAGCAGCTGATTCGTAATCAGCAGGTCGGCAGTTCGAACCTGCCCATCGGCTCCAGTGAAATCAAGGGGTTACGGAGTTCATCCTTAACCCCTTTTTTCTTGTCCGGCAATTCTCTCCCCACTCTCTCCCCACTTTGATAAAAATACAGCCATGTTTATATCCTCCAGGGCGCTATTGCCGCGCTACAGAGAAAACGGGTGTATCCATGACCATTGCGTCCCCTTGGTCTTTTATCTCCCACATGCTTCCAGTGCCTGCTACAGTGGCATGATTCCAGCGTAAATACATCCTATGCATGCTTCTGGCTCTGCTGAAAGAGGGGATATATGGCTCTTTCTCAAACTGAGTGGGTAAGGTAGAATAAGGGAAAAAGATGAGGTCTCATAGATGGAGGTTTTAGAGTCACTGTTTAAGGTGGACCCATTTGTCAAGACAGTTTTTTTTGGTTCATCCGATTCTTGCATACTTCTTCCTGTACTCGTGATTTTTGGGAAATGGGTTTAGGTAGCAGCTTTCAACCTGTACAGTTCAGGCAAGACCGGGGAAAATGGATGTGCTGCTGCTCATCGGCAACATCTGCAAAGCGTTGCTTCTTGATATCTTAAGCGAAACATTGAATGCCGGTCGTACAATGCAATTGATGGAGCACGGGTTGTGCTGAAGAAGGCGTTTCCCAATCCTTCCTGAAATGGTGATAGTCAAGTTCTTCAGCTTTATTAAATAATTTAATCGTTAATTATCGACATATTGCTATTTGATTTGGTTTTATATATATAAGAGCAACTACCATCAAAAAAGGGAAATAATACTGTGCATACCATGCCTTTCAGAATCGTCCTTATCCTGACTATACTCACATTATTCAATCCAGCTTCATTACTGGCAGCCTTAGAACAGCGCACGGCCTTGGTAATAGGCAACGGCGCCTATAGTTCAGGCCCACTAAAGAATCCAGTGAATGATGCAACAGATATGGCCGTAGCTCTCCAGAAACTTGGCTTCAGGGTCATTCTGAAGAAGAATGCCAATCTTGAAACAATGGAAGTTGCTATTGAAGATTTCGGAAATCGACTGAAAAAAGGCGGCGTGGGTCTGTTCTATTATGCCGGACACGGGGTTCAGGTGAACGGCATCAACTATCTCATTCCTATAGGGGCGAAGATTAAGAAGGAATCGGATACCCGCTATAAGGCAGTCGATGCGGGACGGATTCTTGACGAGATGGGAAATGCCAATAACGAACTGAATATTGTATTGTTGGATGCCTGTCGTGACAACCCCTTTAGTAAAAGTTTCCGTAGCGCCTCTCGCGGCTTGGCCATTGTCAATAATGCACCTACTGGAACTTTTATATCATACTCCACTGCCGCCGGCCAAGTCGCACACGATGGAGAGGGACGAAACAGTCCATACACAAAGGCTCTTCTTCAGTATATGGGAGAGCCGGGCGTAACTCTCGGGAAGGTATTTATGAAGGTTCGCCAGAAACTTCGAAAAGAAACCGGACAGATCCCCTGGGAATTGTCCTCTCTTGAAGGAGAATTTTATTTTGTGCCCCGATCGGGGAAGACGACAACAGCGAGAGATGAATCACCAGCAACTGGTGTAACATCTGCTAGCGCCTATTATGAAAAACGAAAATTGGCTTCTGGACAGCGGGAATCACATACGACAAATAAATCTCCCATGGCTACCTCTACCGGAAAAGAGAGTGTAAATGTCGCAACAGTTAGATTGCCAAAGAATATCCCGTATGAAATAGAAAGAGCAGAAAAATATTTGCAACGGGAGATGTGGGGAAACGCGTTAATCTGGCTCCAAAAGGCAGAAGCAGTAAATCCGGATTATCCGGATTTGCATCCAAAGCTATTGGAAACCAAGGATCAAATTGTCAGACGAATCAGAAAATCTATTGCCGTTTTTGATTTTAACAGTCCCCGTAACAATAAAGATGTGGGAAAAATAGCCGCCAACAAGTTATTGACATACCTCCATATACACGCAGGGGTCGATCTTCGGATTATTGAGCGTGAAAATCTGCAGGCTTTATTGAAAGAAATGCAATTTGAGGAGACAGGGTCCTTTGATTTAAAATCGGCCCTGAAAGTGGGAAGAGAGAAGGGAATTGACACATTAATAATCGGAGATGTTTTGATTTTTTCATCAGAATTCAAAGACAATCCCAGCTACGGTCAAGTTAAGGTACTCGTTGCAGAAGAAGATATACGTAACCCTGACTTTTCAGACTGGCTCTTGTTGCATCCAAGACCAACAGCGGAAGAGTTAAGAGCTGCACCGCCCAGAATAATTAAGAAAAAAAATTACCAATTTCTTGCTTACAAATATGGTACTGCAAAGATCAATGCGATGTTTGAATTTTCTTATCGGATGATCGATACTGAGACGGGAGAAACCATTCGTTCAAATACTCTAACAGGAAAATTGACCAAGGAAAACAGTTATCAGGATGGCGTGGCCGTTGCTCAGATACCCTATAAAAAACTAGAACTTCCAACAGAGGCGGAAGTTCTGGATGAATTAGCAAATTCAAAAATTAGTGAACTTGGACAACAAATCCTAAGGCAATATCAGAGTCTTGAAGTTCACTACTTCAATTATGGCCAAGAGTATGAGAAAAGACGACAGTACGAAAAGGCGATTGAGAGCTATACGGATGCCATATTTGATGAAAAATTGAAAGGAATCTCCACAAGAATTTCTAAAGAATCTTCTGAGAAAATTAGAAAACTGCAAATATAGAAACTTGAGAGTCAGGATTAACTAAGCAGACTAGGTTATTATGGCCACATTAATGTACCCTGAGATCTATTGTCCATATAATTTTGAGCGGATTCGCAAACCATCCTTAGGGATGAAATGGCCGCCACCAATGGCCTCAGTATTGTCACTCTATATGCCTGCCGGGACAATCCATTTAGTAGAAGTTTTAGAAACGCTACTAGAGGCTCTGCAATCGTGAGTAGTGACCCGTCTGGAACCTTTATTTCTTATTCTACAAGTCCGGGGAATTAGGCACGCCTTACACGGGTCTATTAACGAAAATTATTGTCGATGCTCCGTATTGATCATAACCACCATATTCTTAACAATACCTTATGTGGTTAATTACAAAGAATATTTTTCCTGGTTCCTGCCTGAGCATTAGAGGTTAAAGCTTCAACCTAAACCTATTTCCCCGAAATCAACAAAACAAGAAGGACACAGCACAACATAATCCAAAAAAATCGCCGCTCATGACACAGCTCCTTTCTTACCGCATTCATTGCCCTGACGGGGTCATGCACCGCCTCGCTTTGTATTTGCAAGTTGAGGAAATGCCTTTGTGTGGCAGCTTTCTCTTCGGGCTGCGCAAGAGGTATTGTTCCCGCCTCGATAGCTCATGTTCGTTGAGGATTAGGAAAATTAGTTCCCTGTATCTGTTTTTGCGAGTATAAGGCCTGATAGAGCAAGCTGTGACGGCTGTATTTTCGATTACAGAAAATTTGGATTTGTATTCATGACCGTTAACCCCCTGATAAGTCTTAAAAATATCTTCGGCTACGATACCTATCGGCCCCAGCAGCAGGAGATTATCGAGGGGCTCATCCAAGGCGAGGACGCCTTTGTCCTCATGCCCACGGGAGGCGGAAAATCTCTCTGTTACCAGATCCCCGCCCTCCATCGCCCGGGCGTCGGGATTGTCGTTTCCCCCCTCATCTCTCTGATGAAGGACCAGGTCGATGCGCTCCAAGCCTGCGGGGTAAAGGCGGCCTTTTACAATTCCTCCCTCAAGAGCGGCGAGGCACGCAGGGTCCTGGCGCTGCTCCATGCCGGGGAACTGGATCTCCTCTACATCGCCCCGGAAAGGTTGATTGGCGACGACTTCATCCAGCGCCTCAAGGACATCCCCATCGCCCTTTTCGCCATTGACGAGGCACACTGCATTTCCCAATGGGGCCATGATTTCCGGCCCGAATACAGCCAGCTCGGCCGTCTGCGCAAGGTATTCCCCAAGATACCCATGATTGCCCTCACGGCCACAGCCGAATCCCACACCCGTCAGGACATCCTGGACCGGCTCCACCTCCGGCAGGCGAGGTGTTATGTCGCGAGCTTCGATCGCCCCAACATCCGCTACACCGTTCTGGACAAGCTCAAGCCCTTTTCGCAGCTCACGGACTTTCTCAGAAAACGCCACGGTGAGGCCGGCATCGTCTACTGTCTGAGCCGCAAACGGGTGGACGACCTGGCGGCAAAGCTGACGTCCGCCGGATTCATTGCCGCACCCTATCATGCAGGCCTGACGACGATACAAAGACAGAAGGTGCAGGACGATTTCCTGCGGGATGATGTGAGGATCATGGTCGCCACAGTGGCCTTCGGCATGGGGATCGATAAATCCAACATCCGGTTCGTCGTCCATTACGATATCCCGAAAAACATCGAAAGCTACTACCAGGAAACGGGTCGTGCCGGCCGCGACGGCTTGGCGGCGGAGGCCCTGCTCCTCTTCGGCTATGGCGACATTGCCATCGCCCGCAGCCTGATCGAAAATACGCACAATCCCGAGCAGAAGCGTATCGAGATTCATAAACTGAACGCCATGGTGGCTTTCGCCGAGGCCGCAAGCTGCCGCCGCCGGATCCTCCTCGGCTATTTCGACGAACGAATGGAGGAGAACTGTGGCAACTGTGACATCTGCCTCAACCCGCCGGAAATGGTCGATGTGACGGAAGATGCGCGAAAGGCCCTGTCCTGCGTCTACCGTGTGGGTCAGCGTTTCGGCATGGGCCATGTAATCGATGTGCTGCGCGGCTCCAAGAAGGAGAGGATCATGCATCTCGGCCACAACCGCCTTTCCACATACGAGATCGGCGCCGACAGGAGCCAGGAGTACTGGGGCGGCCTTCTGCACCATCTGGTCTACGGGGGCTTTCTCCAGCAGGATGTGGGCAACTATTCGGTCCTCACCCTGACCGATGCGGCCTGGCCGGTCCTGCGGGGCGAACAGCCCCTGACCATGGCGGCGCCGCGTGTAAAGCCGGCCGGCACGGTGAAAAACACTCGCCGCAAGAGGGGCGATCGGGATTACGATGAAGAGCTCTTCTGGAGGCTCCGGATCCTGCGGAAAAAGCTTGCCGATGACACCGAGGTGCCGCCCTTCGTCATCTTCAGCGATGTATCCCTGGTGGGGATGGCTGCGGAACTTCCCACGGACGACGAGGCCTTTCTGAACATTCATGGCGTCGGGACTCATAAGTTAGAGCGCTACGGGGAGCAATTTCTTGCCGTGATACGGGAGTATCTGCACGAGACGGAAGGACGGGAAGCATAGAAAAATGGTAAAAAAACTGGGGAGCGCCATACAGGACAATGACCACCGCAATCCCATGCACAAAGAGACAATCAGCTATGAGGCACACGGCAACCTATACCTCAATATCACAAACCGGTGCAGCGCCGATTGCATCTTTTGCATCCGGAGAACCTGCGACGGGGTTTACGGTTACGACCTCCGCCTTTCCAGGGATCCTTCGGAAGAAGAGATCATGCGAGAGCTGGAAAACCTCAATCTCACCACATACAAAGAAGTCGTTTTTACCGGTTTTGGTGAACCTACCTGCAGGTTCGATACGGTCATCCGCTTAACACAGTGGCTGCATCAAGGAGGAATCCCCGTCAGGCTCGATACTAACGGCCATGCAGCGCTTATCTGCCACGGTCGGAACGTGGTCGCTGAACTGAAGGCTGCAGGCCTTACTGCCCTGTCCGTGAGCCTCAATGCCGAATCGGAAGAAAAGTACAACCGGATGTGCAGACCCGTTTTTGAAGGTTCCTACCAGGCGATGCTTGATTTTACAAAAAAGGCGATCATGGCCGGCATTCGCACCCGCATGACCGTTGTCGGCCAACAGAGTATCGACATCAAGGAATGTGAAAGAATAGCAACTGTGCTTGGGGCTTCCTTCAGAGTAAGGTCATCCCTTTAAACATTGTGCAGCATCTACCCGACAAGTGACTTCATGTAGTTGATCTCGTATCTCTTCGCTCTTCAACGCCTAACCTCCTTGTGCCGGATGCTACCCGGGCTGAAAATAGGCTGGCAAGCTTTTGCGCTTTACATTCAGTATTCAATGACCTGGCCCGACCATACCGCCTCTCAATTTGTATTTGAAATGATTTAGACTGGTTCCTGATCAGCAAGAGTGACAGTTTGTGATAAGAAAGAATTGATGTTCTCTATACGGGCCTCTATTTGCACATTCTGCCGGGAATCTAGCACAGACAGCACATAGACTGTCTTTTCGGAAACTCGGTACATGATCCTCCATGGCGCAATGATCAATTCACGGTAAAACGTGATCCCTTGGTCCAGAAGCTCGGGAACAATACGTCCTCTTTCTGGGAAAGTCCGAAGACCGGATGCTCGCTTTTTAATTTCTTTTTGTGGGGATTGCCTGAGGAAGCATTTGCTATTTTCAAGTCTTTGATAAGTCTATTGAAATTGCTTTGGCTGTATGGCTTGAGGTTATGTTCTCTCATGGATTGATCGACCATCCTTTGAATCCTTCGTCAGTCTGCACTAGGATATTCTTTTTGCAGCCGTTTAGCTTCAGTAATGGCAACTGCTTGCCTTTTGTTTTTTTGTCCTGTTTGATCTACGGTCTGATCATCTTGACTTACGGAAGGAAACAACATTTCCGGTAATGGGATTTCAAGGTAGTCGGTGAAGTATTCACGAAGCTTTTCGAGGTTAAAATAACCATCATCTTCCATCGGTAATAGCTTGATTCGTTTAAGCCCATGAGGTAATTCAGCAACGGTTCCATGGGTAAGGCGCCATAATATCTTGTACCATACACCCCTGCGATTTTCGGTGGACGAGACATCTGGTGAATCTGTATCCCGGATGTTGAGTTGATATTTATTCCAAAGGAGGGGCAGATGTTCTACATAGTCCTTGTATATGGCAAGGATCATACATAGTTCAGGCAGTGAAATGAAGCCGTTCTTTATCGCGTCATCTGCTATTTCTGATAGCCGCTGTTTCTCCTTTTCCATATGTGCATCCTCCTGCCGATGCTCCTGATGATGGTTAGAAAGGGGCAGGGCGGTCAGGATGCCGCCTTTTCGGTGATCAGCCTATCCCCTGTATCTCATTCACAGAAATACCTTGTATCCGATATTCAACGCCTTCCCCAGGCGCTTGGCCATTTCCTTGCCAATGGGGCGCTTGCCGTTCTCCATTTCGCTGATATGGCGCTGAGGGATGCCGATCATGTCCGCCAATTGTTTTTGTGTCATTCCCTCGCGGTAGCGTCCCCCGCGCAAGCATACGCCCGGCAAGTCCTCATCCTTGTATTCAGGAAACAATTCTCTCCACGGGATAGAATCGGAGGTATCAACAAATCCCAAAGGTTTCAGGGCATCAATGGCGCTGGCCATGTTGGCAATAGGCCCGATGAACCTCAGCTCAATGGTTTCAGTATGGGGCTTTTTCGTGTGTACCTGCATAAATCACCTCGATCAATTTTATTTCCTTGTCTGTAACTTCCCATATCGCCACATACGTTGGGTGTCCTTTCTTTAGGTGGCAATGGTAACGATTGCTGGAAAGGGCGCTGAAGTTCGGCCAGTCTCCCCGGATAGGCCCGTTAATCTCCATATCTCGAATAAGTTCGGTCAAAACCTCTCTTATCACCTTTGGCAAACATTCTACCTGTTTTGCAGCTCTCCGTACAACTTCAACAGTCCATTCCATGATTCACCATATACCAGTAATGAGTATTTATTTCAAAGGTTCATTTCTGGAAGTTCACAACCTTGGTTTCCTTTGCTTGTCCATCGGCCTTTGTCTGTCGGCCTTTCTCCATCACGTCGGCCATTTTAGAAAAAGCCTCTCTCAATTTTGTTTCCGATAGCTTGGCATAGCGGGCGGCCATTACCATTGTCCGGTGTCCTAAGGCTTTCTGTGTCAGATACAGGTCGCCGGAGTTCTCATAGACGTGGGTTCCAAAGGTATGGCGCAAGCTGTGAAACGAAATCCTTAACCGACGATCTTTAATGTCCTTGTTGAACAATTTATCTGCGACTCTCTGAAAACTTTTGCTGACTGAGGATTGCTCCGTTTGATCTCCCTCTTCCGTGATTACGGGGAATATTAGCCCTGTTTTCTGATCGTCTTGTCGGGATTTCAGAACGGCCATGACTTCATTGTTTAAAAAGACGGTGCGGCTCCCGGTCTTGGCGTCCCGGATTGACATGGTCCCGGTGTCATAATTTACATCCTCCCATCGAAGCCCGGCGACTTCTGAAAATCGCAAGCCGCAATTAACGGCCAAAACAGCTTGATCATGAACAACGATGCTTTTCTCCCTCAAGGCGGTAAGCAACTTGTCAATCTCGTCGGGCATAAGATAACGGAGGCGGGCATTATCCACTTTCGGCTTCTTGACTCCGGTAGTGGGATGGTCGCCGACATAAACTCCCTTGCGCTTTGCGTGATTGAAAATCTGTCGGACTACTGCAAGAGCATATTCAATCGTTCTTGCTGATTTTCCGGCGTCAACCAGCCCCTTCTTGATCCTCTCCGTATCGAAAGATGAAACATCGGTCATGGGCATATCGCCAATAAACGGCCTTATCCAATTGTCAAACAAGATCGTTTCTGTTCGTTGCGTATTCATCGCTTTGTTATCTTTTACCCAGGGGTAATATATCTTATCGAAATAATTAGAGACGGCGATCGAATCACGGGCAAGCTGCTGCAACTCCGCTTGCGCTTTCTCTTTCTTCTCTTCCTCGATCTTCCGGCGCTCTGCCAGGCGTGACGGCCCCTCCTTCAAACCCCGTGAGGCTTCCCTAAGCTCTGCCAGGACAAGGGCGACTTTTTCCGGCGTCCAGTTCTTGCCGTCCTTCGGGTCAAGTTCACTCGCCCATCCAATCCCCTCCTCTACACGCTTGCCGTTCTTCTGGTAGCGAATGGCAAAATAACGATCTCTGACAGCCTTGCTTGTGCCAACCTTCCTTGTCGGGTGATAATAGAACCTGACTCCCTTGAAATTCGTCTTGTGCCATTTCTTTTCCATCGTGTATACCCCTCCAATAATCAACGGGTCTGAAATCTCTCCCCATTCTCTCCCCACTTTTGGGGTGAAACGGGGTGTTTTTTAATGAAACGTTCTGAAGGTATTATAGAGATAAGTAGCTTAAATGTCAAGGGTAAAATGAAGATAAATGAAATCTCAGGAAAGCTAAGTCTATTGATTCGTAATCAGCAGGTCGCCAGTTCGATTCTGGCCATCGGCTCCAGTGAAATCAAGGGGTTAACCAAAGATCATGGTTGACCCCTTTTGCTTTATGTGCCAATTTAGTCCCGCCATTTTTTTATCGAGGGGAACATATGGAAATTGCTTGTAATATATTCATCATCGAAACGTAAATGCACATTTCAAATGTTGTGGCGCAATGAAATTTCCATATCGGCGGAATAATTTCAGGGCATCAATGACTAAGATTTGCAATGAATTTTAAAGAAAGGATGGTGAACACCATGAAGGAAATGGAAAACGACAATCCGACATATATGGCAGGATTGATCATTATCTGCACTTTTCTTTCCAGCCTGCTATTTCCCGGATTCGTCACGGGAGAGGAGAGAGAGAGTCATGCTTCGAAAAAATCGTCATACCGCCCAACAGTGGTTTGCGTGGCCGATTTCTCGCTCCATACTGAGGACGGCGACAAGAAAAGCCATGGCCCGCTCCAGGTGAGAAATCGATTACAGAACAGATTAGATCTGCAGATGCAAGAGAGCCCCCAGGAAAAAGCCCGCAAGATTGTCGATATCCTTGCCCAATCCATCGTTCATGAGCTTAATGAAAAGAACATCAAGGCGGTCAGATATTCAGAACAGACAAGTCTGCCAGCCAATAGCTGGCTTCTTGAGGGTGAATTCGTTGAGTACGACGAGGGGGATCGCCTGAAAAGGACCGTTATCGGGTTCGGAAGCGGCTCGGCAGACATGGAGATCATGATGAAAGTGAGCGAAGTGGTTGATAGTGGCTTGAGACTTCTGTTCGATTCGGCGATGGACGGAAAAAAGAACAGGATGCCGGGGGCTGTCGTAACTATGAATCCTTACGTGGCGGGTGCTAAATTCGTCATGACCAAAACAGCTCCAGAGCGGGAAGTAAAGAAGCTTGGCATACGGATTGCCGATACACTCTACGAGGTCATTGAGGGATCACCGGTAAAAACTCAACACTAAAGGAACGATTGTATAAAGGTTTATCTTTAAAAGATGCAGTAAAATAGAAAAAAGGTACAACGCCGCTCAGGAAAGGGAAATTGAAAAAGCAACGACGATAAAATTGAGGCCCCTGTAAAAGGTCAATTTCAAGTTACTGCATGATAAGGCGCCCCAGGGGGCGTGGGTCGCTATCCAGTAATTACCGTGTCGGCGGGATTACAGTATTTCCTGAACAGTAATCAGCTCTACCAAACTGATTGGCATAAGTTCTGGACTCGCGTTTGCACGCGGATGGCCTTATTCACGCTTCTTGCGAGTTGTTCAAAAAAGCCCCCTGACGAAGCGGTTTCATCAGGAGGCCTTTTTTTGGGACACAGTTTGAACGGTCGGAGCCGTATTTCTTAAGCATCAGGAGAGGTCCAACCTCGTTACGGCGCGATCACGCCTCCCGCTGCTCGATTCTCAGCCGACCAGGTTCTTGATGCCTTCGATCACAGGATTGGTGAAGAGGGCGATGAGGACCGTGTAGAGGGCGAAGACCCCGGCCACTTCGCCGGTGTACATCTTCTCGTACTTGTGCTTCAGGCTGATGATCACCATCCCGCCCACGATCAGGCAGCCGAGCTGGAAGTAGGGGAAGTTGGCCACGCCCGCCGCCGCGTATTCGGCCAGGGCGAAAGTCCCGGTGCAAAGAACCACCACTATTGCCGCTACCAAAGTTCCTAATGTCTTTTTCATCTTCCGTGTCCTCCGTTTATTTTAATTTTTTTTGTTGTCTTCCGTTTGACTTTAGGTGATGCGAGGAGCATGCCAAAATCGACAGACAACCTTTACACAAAGGATATGTGTATGTATTTGCTCATATATTGTCTGCCATAGCCGGGAGAAAAAACCAAATTTCCGTCGGATTAATAGGACCATTTTTAAAAAATCTTTCAACCCGTGGAACGAAACGATTGAAAAAGACGTGATTACGACTTTTTTCTCATGGAAAAGGAAAGCAGGACGGCGTGAAGCGGCGCCACCCATCAAAACGAGAAGCAGACGGACAAGCCTCCGTAGAGATAGGAGCTTTCCCGGTCCACTGCCGATGCTGTTCCTTTCAGGCCCGTTCCTTTCATCTCGTACCTCGCATCGTCGGAAAGGGGAAACACATAAGAGATCGTCGGGGTGACCGTTATCTGTCCGGTAGCCTTGACGGGGAGGCTCATGGTCACCGTGCCGTCATGAAAATTGTTGAACTTGTCGTCCATCGCCGCCGCGTCGCTATTGAATCTGGGATAGCCGCCGTAGCCCTCCCCGGCATTGAAAAGGGCGGCATCGGCGTAGGTGCTCAGGAGATAGCTTGCCGTCGCCGCAATCTTCAGGGAGACCCTCTTGGTAAAGTCATGGGTGTGGGAAATCCCCAAAAGAAAATACCAATTACGGTAGTGGTCCATTTCCTTGTAGGCCGTCATGGTCGGTGCAAGAAGGGTATTGAGACTTACCGAGGCGAATATCTCCTGGGCATCGGCACGATCCGGGGCATCCTTGTTGAGGGCGCCCAGACTGTAATAGATGTAGCCGGCCCCGAGGTTGAATATCCCCAGCTTCTTGGAGTAGGATATCGTAAAATCCGTTTCGTTCCAAGAACTTGCATAGTTGGTATCGGTGGCGCCCGCAAAATAGGGGCGCATATCCAGGTTGCCCCAGAGACCGGCGGAGAAGCCTTTGTAACCGATCGTCGTCGCCGGCTGGACGACGATACTGTGCCGGCTCATTTCATAACCCCGCCAGATGTATTGGCTTATGGCCGCCACGGTGAAATCACCAGTGGGTCGTTCTTCCTCGTCGGCCGCGGCGGAGGTTGCCACGGGCGGTGTTGCCGCCGACAATCGTGACACCGGCGCCCCGGTTGTTTCCAATGACGTGGACATGTATTTTCCCGAGCGTGAGATTTCTTCCGCCCGGACGGTAAAACTAAAACTGAAAAGAATCAGGGCCGACAGCAGGATAGCCGCCGCCGTCTGTATTTTAGTTGACATGGATGCTTCCTCCTTCACCAAGTAGTAAATAAAATTTGAATACTTCCTATTCAGCCTGTTTTTTAGCTTATTATGGTTTCATCGTATCTGATGAAGAAAAATAATGCTTTTCTTCATCTTCCCGCAGGGATGTGATCAAATGGGTGATGCATTAACGGTTCTTTCCGGGAACAAAGGGTCCGGGATGATCCTTCAGCCGATGGCCACCCCGCCCCGCTCTCCGGTTCTGATCCGCAGCACCTCGTACAGATCCAGGATGAAGATCTTGCCGTCGCCTACCTCGCCGGTGTGGGCGCTGTCGGTAATGGCCGCCAGGGCCGGGGCCACATAATCCTCGTTGACGGCGATCTCCAGTTTAACTTTTTTCAGGAGGCTGCCCGCTTCCTTGGCGCCCCGGTAAACCTCCGTGACGCCTTTCTGCCGACCCCGGCCCAGGACGTTGGACACCGTCACCAAGGGTATTTCCACCTTTTCTAGGGCGGCCATAACTTCGTCTAACTTATGGGGCTGAATAATGGCGATGATGTATTTCATGGCACTGATCCTTTTTACTCAATAATATCGTACATGTTGCCTGTAATGGATTCGCGGTGGCGGGCATCGGATTTCATTCGATGACCGTGTAGGCGGCTTCGCTCTGCTGGGTCAGGTCGAGGCCGATGTTCTCTTCCCTTTCTTTGACCCGGACACACATCAGGGCGTCCACGATTTTGTAGATGATAATGGTCATTATCACGGCGTAGAGGGGCGCCGCGACCGCCATGACCACCTGGGGCCAGAGTTGCGCCCCGCCGAAAAAGAGCCCGTCCGCTCCAGAGGCGTTGACCGCCTTTTCCGCGAAGAGGCCCACCGCGATGGTACCCCAGATGCCGCCGACCCCGTGGACTCCGAAGGCGTCCAGGGCATCGTCGTAGCCGAGGCGGGTCTTGATCACGGTAACGGCGATATAGCAGACGAAAGCAACGACAATGCCGATGAAAATGGCATTCATGGGGTTCACGAACCCGCAGGCCGGCGTGATCGCCACCAGACCCGCCACCGCCCCCGTGACGGTTCCCAGGATCGTCGGTTTGCCATGCCGCTGCCATTCGATAAGTGCCCAGGTCAGTCCCGCCGCCGCCGTGCCGATATGGGTGACCACGAAGGCATTGGCCGCCAGTTCATTGGCCCCCAGGGCGGAGCCGGCATTGAAACCGAACCAGCCGAACCAGAGCAACGCCCCGCCCAGGACCGTAAAGGGGAGATTGTGCGGTCGGAAAGGCGTCTTTTGGTAGCCCAGCCGTTTCCCCAAGAGGATACAAAGGACCAGGGCCGACACCCCAGAACTGGCGTGGACGACGATGCCGCCGGCAAAATCTAGGCCGCCGAGGTTCCTCATCCAGCCCCCGGTCCCCCAGACCCAGTGGGCCAGGAGGTCATAGACGAGCGTCGTCCAGAGGATCGTAAAGACCAGGAAGGCGGAAAACTTCATCCGTTCCGCAAAGGCGCCGATCATCAGGGCCGGAGTGATCACGGCGAACATACATTGAAAGATCATGAAGACGCCGTGAGGGATCGTGGCGGCGTAATCGCCATTGGGCTGCCCCCCCACATGATTGAGACCCGCCCACTCCAGACCGCCGATAATCCCCTGCCCCGTATCGGCACCGAAGGACAGGGAATAACCGAACAGGACCCATTGGAGGGAGATTACGCACATGATGATGAAGCATTGCATGAGGACGGAAAGGACATTTTTCCGGCGGACCAGCCCTCCGTAAAAGAAGGCCAGTCCCGGGATGGTCATGGCAAAGACGAGGATCGTGGATAACATTACCCACGCCGTATCGCCGGTGTTCATAAGGCACCTCCTGACAAGAAATTTCCGGTTAGGGATAATCCGGGAACATCAAGGAGTATGCCAGGGGAATTTATTGGTGGTTAAGGCGATGATTTTATTTGTATAATTTCCAAGATAGCCTGAAAGGTGCGGCGCCGGATCTGGAACATGATTGTCTTATTGGTGAAGATACGAACAAAATTGTATCGAGAATTAAAAGATAAACCACCCCTTCGGGTTAGACGCCCGGCCGTGATTTTTTCTGGCCGGCTTGCTTACGGCCACCATTGGTTTCCCAATGCTCCGTATGTCGGTGATCCGGTGGAAATTACCGGCAAAAGACGATTCAATCCAATTTGTTATTGTTGCGCTGTCTCTCCTGGAGCAGGAGAAAAGTCGCGGAGACCCGACATACATTCCGGCCTCTGTCGTCCGTGAGGAGGCAGTCGCCGATGATGAGGCTTTGACCCTTCTTGAACACCGTGGCCGTAGCGGTGACCGCGCCGGAACTTACCGCCGCCAGGAAGTTGCTTTTCAACTCAATGGTGGTCAAACCTTCCCGGTCGTCCAGGGTGGTGACCATGGCATGGGCGATAGCTTCGTCCGCCAGGGCTACCATCAGACCGCCCTGCAGCCTGCCTGCGCCTTGCAGGTATTCCGGGCGGACCGGCAGACGAAATCTGGCAAAACCTTCTTTGATTTCCAAGGGTTCGATGCCGATAAAATCCATAAAGGGATTCAATCCCTTTATACCCGCCCGTATATTATCCAGATATTTCTTGAAGTCGGGAATGGCAATCCTCCTTATCGTCCCACCGCCGGCACCGATGCCGCGGCCCCGCCGCAGGTGGCGCCGGTCCAAGGCGGTAGGGAGTTAGCGGGCGGCAGGCGGAAAAAGATCCGCCCGCCGTGCTGCGATTGCCTCCAAAGGTCCGCCTCAGGCCTCCGGACGTTTCTACAGATCATAGTTGCCCGCCGCCTCGGGCTGGTACAGGATGCTGATGATTTTGTATGTCCGCTTCTTCCCCGAGGGAAGGGGCCATTGAATTTCGTCGCCGGCGCTCAGACCCAAAAGGGCGGCACCCACCGGCGCCAGGATGGAGATCCGCCTCTGGTTCACGTCGGCCTGGGAGGGATATACCAAGGTGGCCTCAGTTTCTTCTCCTGTTTCCAACTCCCGGAAGACGACCCGGGAATTCATGGTCACCACATCGGCAGGAATCTCCGCGGATGGGACTATCACGGCGCGTTCCAGTTCCTCCCGTAATCTTCTGATGTTGGGATGGTTCCCTGCTCCCGCCACCATTGGTTCCAGACGCTCCATGTCTTTTTCCGTGATGAATATATTCCTCTTCTCAGTGGTCATGGCGATTATCCTCCTCTGGTCGGAGTGAAAGGATCATTCTTTCCTCCGGGCGTTTTGTGCCGGTGCATGTCGATCGGGAGGGAACTTCACCTCATGACCCGATTGGTATAGTGCAACATGTATCTATCCGGCACGGCGCGGATATTGGCATTAAAAAACAGCGTCTGATAAGGCTATTATGAAAAATTGCTTCTGTCAACGCGAAAAGGAGTTGATTGCAGGGAAGGCAATAAATCTGGTAAACAGCCCGGACATGCCGCCGGTGAATTACCACCCTACCGGAGGTGCGGGAATATGTGTGGGGGAGAGAGGTTGTTTGGCGATGGCCGAAGGGGAGATGAAATACGGCGCCCTGGTCCGGACAGGGATGCTCATGGGGATGCGTAAGGGATGGAGCGGGTTCGTCTGGATGATGAAGATCGTCCTGCCCATTTCTTTGCTCACGGCGCTCCTGGAATGGAGCGGCTGGCTCCGGCAGCTCGACTTCCTCCTCACGCCGGCAATGAGCCTCCTCCATCTTCCCGCCGCCGCCGCCCTCCCCCTGATCATCGGGATGCTGGCCAACATCTACGGCGGGATCGCCGCCATGGTCCTTTTACCACTAACGGAAGGGCAGATGACCCTCATCGGCGTCTTCCTCCTTATGGCCCACAACCTCATTCAGGAGGGGGTCATCCAGGGCCAGTCGGGCATCCATCCCGTGAAGGCCACGCTGTTCCGCATTGTAACGGCCGCCCTTACCGTCATGATCATCGGTCCCTGGGTGGCCGGCGTTCCCGCCGTCACCCCGCCGCCGACCCTGCGGGCAGCCAATACAGTCGCCGCTCCGGCGGGGGATCAAGGGGCGCGGTGTGAGCCCATGGTCGTTCCGACTTCGCCGCCGCCGGCCGCCAGTGTGCCTGCCGGCGCCACGAACACGAAAATACCGGCAACCGTGCCTCCCGTCCCCGTAAGCAACGCTCCCGGCTCACCGGCCACACCATCGACGGGAATTGCCGCCGCGGATACTTCCCCCGCCCTCCCCCTTACGGACATGCTCCGCCAGTGGTTCTGGACCACGGCGGTCCTCTGCGGCAAGATCTTCCTCATCATCATGGGGATCATGACCCTACTGGAAACGATGAAGTTTCTTGACTGGATCAAGTACATCGTCCGGCTGTTTTCCCCGCTCCTCCGGGTGATGGGCCTGGATGCCCAGATGGGTCTCCTCTGGATGACGGCCATCGTCTTCGGGCTGGCCTACGGCGGCGCGGTAATTGTCGAGGAGGCGAAGGCGGAGCACCTCTCCAAGGACGAACTGGAGATCCTCCACCTGTCCATCGGCATCAACCATTCCATGGTGGAAGACCCGCCCCTGTTCATCTCCCTGGGTCTTAGCCCCTTCTGGCTCTACATCCCTCGCCTGATCGTCGCCGTGGTTACGGTGCACCTGATCCGTCTGTGGCGCCGGGTTCGCCACCCCCAGGCCCGGTGATGATACCGGCTTCTGGCCGCCACCTCTCTCGAAGCCCAGCAACGCCGCCGCCCCGGATTCAAGGCCGCATGGTCCTATGGCAAACCAAAAAAGCCGGAATTGGGAGCCACAGCGAATCTCTTGGGGAGGAAACACGAAAATATTCCTTGCTATTTCCGGGATAGGCCTGTAAACGGTATCCCGTGATCGCGATAGTTATTTACCTTCCCTCTTTTCTTTTTCCAGAAACTTCGGCAGGAAATCCGGCTCATCGTAAAAGAATCCATCCATTGACGCAGGTTTTATCCCGATTTTTCGGCTTCCTATGAGCCCTAACACGGGATCGGGAGTACGGCCGTGCCGTTCAACTATGGATTCATGCGTCACTAATACTTGAAAACAGAAGGAAAAAGAAAAAATGAGATTTGAAGAGTTTGCTTTAAACGCGAAATTGCTGGCCGAAGTGCAGTCTATGGGCTACACGATGCCGACGCCTATACAGGCAAAATCCATCCCGCCGATTATGGCCGGCCGTGATGTCATGGGTCTTGCCCAGACCGGTACGGGGAAAACGGCCGCCTTTGTCCTGCCCATTTTACAGCGACTGATGTCGGGACCTCACGGTCCGGTCCGCGCCCTGATCATCGCCCCGACCCGGGAGCTCAGTGAGCAGACCCATAAGGTCATTGGTTTACTGGGCCGGAAGACCCGTCTCAAGAGCGCCTCCATTTACGGCGGCGTCAATATCAATGGACAGATAAAGCTCCTCCGTGATCGGATCGACATCATCTCCGGATGCCCGGGGCGGCTCTTGGATCACATTGACCGCGGTACCTTGGATCTGTCCAAGATTGAGGTCCTGGTCCTTGACGAAGCGGATCACATGTTCGACATGGGCTTCCTGCCGGATATCCGCCGGATCGTAAAGCGCCTTCCGGGCCGGCGTCAGACGCTGCTTTTCTCCGCCACCATGCCCGCGGACATCCAAAAACTGGCCGATGATCTCCTGCAAAACCCGCTGCACATAAAAATCGGGCACAACGCGCCCGTAGAGAGCGTGTCACACCACTTCTATCCCGTACCCATGGACGTGAAAACGGCGCTGCTCAGAGAAATACTGGATCGTACGCACAGGGACTCCGTTCTGGTCTTCACGCGCACGAAATCGCGGGCAAAGAGTGTGGCGGGCCAGCTTGGCAAATCGGGATACAAGGCCATTTCTCTCCACGGCAACCTGACCCAGCAGAAACGGCAACAGGCCATCGACGGCTTCCGCGCCGGCCGTTACGACATCATGGTGGCCACCGATATCGCCGCCCGGGGCATCGATGTGGCCGGCATCTCGCATGTTATCAATTATGATATGCCGGCGACGCTGGATGCCTATACCCACCGCATCGGCCGGACGGGCCGCGCCTCTGGAACCGGCGAAGCCTTTACGTTTGTCACCGGTCAGGACATGGAACTGGCGCAGGCGCTAAAAAGATCCCTGGGAGACAAATTGACCTATCACCG
Organism: Deltaproteobacteria bacterium; assembly: GCA_029561465.1. Lineage (GTDB taxonomy): Bacteria > Desulfobacterota > Syntrophia > Syntrophales > UBA8958 > UBA8958. The sequence continues at coordinate 37,473 of JAKQIZ010000075.1, forward strand.
CGTCGACGGCCTTACCACCATGGTCATGCCGGATAAGCGGGATGCCGCGGACATCCGCCCAGACCGGACCGGGGCCGGAAATCCTCCCGACAACCGCAAGGGGGGAAGATCATTCTCTCCCCGGGGCCACCGGTCCCGGTGCGGAAAATCACAGCCGCGGACACTGCCGCCCGCGGGACAACGCTCCTGGGGTCATTGAGGTCCGTTACGAACGGTGACGACCAAAGCAGAGAGGGGATTGCGCCCATGCCTTCAAAACTTAGGATACTATTTAGAACCAGATGGTTTCATTCTTTTCTCTACCATTTTATTCGGCTTTACAGCTTGACGCTCAGGATACGGGTCGAGAATGAAAAAGGATGGATGGACCATCTCCGGAGCGGCGGCCGGGTCGTGTTGTGCACCTGGCACCAGCAATTCTTTGCCGCCATCGGACATTTCCAGAGCTACCGCGACTTCAAGCCGGCACTCATGATCAGTAAGAGTTCTGATGGCGAGATCATCGCGGATGTCGCCGAAAGAAGCGGTTGGCATGCGGTGCGGGGGTCTTCTTCACGGGGAGGGAAGGAAGCCTTGAGAAAAATGATCGACCATTTGAGCCTCACCGGGCTGGCCGGCCATATTCTGGATGGGCCCCGGGGGCCGGCGGGGATTGTGAAGGCAGGTGTGATCGAGCTTGCCCATGCCGCCGATGCGGTCATCACCCCTTTTTACACCTCTGCCGACCGGGCCTGGTACTTCAACAGTTGGGATAATTTTATTTTACCCAAACCATTTGCCAAGGTATTAATATCCTTTGGAAATATGATCAAGCTGTTGCCCGTGGAGGATGCGATCGCCTTTGAGCGTCAGCGGCTTGAACTGGAAAAAACCATGATTCCTGAGTTGAGGGTAAAACCTGCCGGGAAATCTGCCCATATGTGATCATGCCGCCACTAGCTTGATCAAGCTTTCAACGAGACATTTCCATTATCCGATCTGGACGCAAATTTGATTCCGATTTTTTCGTGATCATCCTGGGGCCGAAATGATTCCCCCTTGCCCGGGGGGGCGTCTTTTGCTATATAATCATAAACAATGAAACAGGAGAGGATAGTCCCATGATCTATAATGAGGAATTTGAAACCCTGCCCAGGGAAGCCCTGGAAGCCCTGCAACTCAAGCGGCTTCAGCAAGTGGTGCAGCGGGTGTATCACACCGTGGGCTTCTACAAGCGTACTTTCGATGCCGCCGGGGCGACGCCGGACGACATTCGGACGATCAGTGATCTGCAACGCCTTCCCTTCACCACCAAACAGGATCTTCGGGACAATTACCCCTTCGGTCTTTTCGCCGTTCCCATGAGCAGCGTCGTGCGGCTCCACGCCTCTTCGGGAACCACGGGACGGTCCACAGTGGTGGGCTATACCCACCGGGACATCGAAACGTGGTCGGAGCTCGTAGCGCGGTGCTTTGTGGCGGCGGGGCTGACCAAAAACGACATCATCCACAATGCTTATGGCTACGGCCTCTTCACCGGCGGTCTGGGCGCCCATTACGGTGCGGAGAAACTGGGGGCCAGCGTCATTCCCATGTCCGGGGGCAATACAAAGCGGCAGCTCATGATCCTCCAGGATTTCGGGCCCACGGCCATCTGCTGCACCCCCTCCTATGCCCTGAATCTGGCCGAGCAGGGAGGGGCCATGGGGGTGGATATGCGGGCCCTGAAACTCCGGGTCGGGATCTTTGGCGCCGAGCCCTGGAGTGACAAGATGCGTGACGAGATAGAAAACGTTATGGATATCACGGCCCTGAACATCTACGGACTTTCGGAGATCATGGGCCCCGGGGTGGCCATGGAGTGCCAGGAAGGCCGGGAGGGAATGCATGTCTTCGAAGACCACTTTCTGGTGGAAACCATTGACCCTGCGACGGGCAAAGTCCTGCCGCCGGGAGAAACGGGCGAACTCGTTTTTACCACCCTGACCAAGGAGGCCTTTCCCCTGATCCGTTACCGGACCCGGGACATCTCCCGGCTGATCACCGCCCCATGCCGGTGCGGGCGGACCCATTTCCGTATGGACCGGGTCGAGGGAAGAAGCGACGACATGCTGATTGTCAGGGGGGTGAACGTGTTCCCCTCCCAGATCGAGGCGGTTCTCGTTGGCATCCAGGGCGTCGAGCCCCATTACCAGCTTATCGTTGATCGCGAGGGCACCCTGGATACCCTGGAGGTGCAGGTGGAGGTGAGCGACGCCCTCTTTTCCAATGCCGACGAAGTCCGGGTCCTCCAGAAGATCGAAAGACGCATCAGTAAGGATTTGAAAGACTATCTCGGCATCACGGCGAAGATCAAGCTGGTGGAGCCCAAGTCTATCCAGCGTTCCGAGGGCAAGGCCAGCCGGGTGATCGATAAACGACAGATTTGACGGAGAGGTAAAACCCATGAAAGTCGAACAGGTATCAGTGTTTTTGGAAAACAAGCCGGGCTCTCTGGAAGAGGTAACGAGGATTCTCAAAGAGGCGAACATCAACATTCGTACCCTGTCCCTGGCGGATACCACGGATTTTGGCATCCTCCGCCTCATTGTCAACAATGTTGATACCACCAGCCGGGTCCTCCGGGACAATGGATTCCGGGTCAGCCGGACCACCGTCGTCGCCGTCGAGGTGCCGGATCGTCCCGGCGGTCTCCACAGCATCCTGGCGGTGCTTAAAAACGACAATATCTTGGTCGAGTATCTCTACGCCTTCGTGGAGAAAAGCGGGGAAAACGCCGTGATCATCTTCCGTTTCGATGATTCCGACGCCGCCATCGAAGTCCTCCGGAAGAATAATTTCAATGTGATTTCGGGGGAGAAACTGTACAGCTTCTGAAGGGACAAAAGATAAGCAATCAACCAAAGGAGGGTCGTGCGATGAGAGGAAAATCGATGCGTTCGGCAGAATCGCTGGTGGAGGAACAACTGGGAAAGTGGCGCCTGGCCGGGACCGAGAGAAAAAAGGAAAAGGCCAAGGTGGGTCCGGTGATAACCGTTTCCCGGGAATCCGGCTGCGGAGGCACCAAGATCGTCCAGAAACTGGCCAAAGAGCTGGGCTTCGATCTCATGGGCGGCAAGATAATTCAGATGGTGGCGGAAAGCGTCGAAATGAGCGAGAAGGTCATCTGCTCCCTCGATGAAAAGGAGGTTACCAAACGGGACGACTGGCTGAACTCCCTTTTTGAAACCCGACACCTCTGGCCCGACCAGTACCTACACCACCTAACCAAGGTTATTGGTACCATCGGCCGTCATGGGAATGCCGTGATCCTGGGCCGGGGGGCCAACTATATCCTGCCCCAGGAAAGCACCTTCCGGGTGCGGATCATCGGCCCCTTCGACCTGCGGATCAAAAACGCGACCCGTACTACGGAAGATGAGGCCCGACGCTATCTCATCAAAGTTGATGCAGACCGGGAGGCCTTCATACGAAAATACTTCAATGCCGACGTCAAGGATCCCGCCCACTATGACCTGGTCATCAATATGCGGGTCGTTTCCATCGACGGAGCAGTGAAAGCCGTCATCGCCGCCTTCAATTCCTGGAAACGCTGAGTGTGCAGGCAATGATGCTTGAGACCTAAATGATTCTCAATATCCGCCGCAAACTTTTCCTCGGTTATCTCGCGATGGCTCTTCTCACCATTGTGGCGAGTACATATGCCGTGGGACATCTGCGCTCCCTCAACAACCTGGCCGAAAAGATGATCCATCAGGATGCCCGCCTCCTCGATCTGGAAAAGAAGATGATGGACGCCCTGTTAGCCTGGGAAGGGGTGGAAAAAAGATATCTGATCCTCAAAGATCCCTCTCTGGCGGACATCTTTTGGACCCGGAGCGAGGATTTTCAATCCCAGATAGAAAAACTCAAAGCAGAGGCCCTGCCGGAGCAGGTTCAGAACATCACCGCCCTGGCCACGCTGGCCAAGCAATACGCGGAGATCTTCGTGCGTGAGACCGTCCTGGTGGATGAGGATCGCCTCGATGAAGCGGCGGCCCTGTCGTCTCACGAGGGGCGCCGGGTAATGGAAAAGATGGGGCTGGCATTGAGGGCCCTCCAGGTACAGACGGAGAAGAACATCGACAGCCGGATGAAGGCCATAAACATCAAGGCTCTGGAAGCGAGCCACATGACCATCGCCCTGGCGGTGGCTAGCCTTCTTATCGGCATGATTTTGGCCGCTGCCATTACCTTTAATATATCCAGGCGGTTACGAAAACTCGAAGTGGCGACGGGAGATGTCGCGGAAGGTAATTTCGACCGGGAGATCGATATCCGAGGGGAAGACGAAATCTGTAGCCTTGCCGCGGCATTCAATACCATGACCAAACGCCTCAAGGTTCTGGAGGCCATGAACATCGATGCCAGCCCCCTTACGGGATTACCGGGCAATCTGGCCATTGAGCAGGAAATCCGTCGCCGCCTGGAATTGAAGAAACCGTTTTCTCTATGTCATCTTGATCTGGACAATTTTAAGCCCTTTGCCGATCATTATGGATACGCCTGGGGGAGCGAGGTCATCAAGGAGGTGGCGGTGATTCTCGACGAGGGCAAGCGGATTCGGGGCGAGGCCGGGGATTTCATCGGTCATATCGGCGGGGATGACTTCATCCTTATCACGGAACCGGCACGGGCGGAAGGGCTCTGCGGCTTTATTGTGGCCGAGTTTGACGAACGAGTCCAGAGGTTTTACAGCGAAGAAGACCGCCGGCGGGGCTTCATCCTTGCCAAGGATCGCCAAGGACGGCTTCAGGAATTCCCCCTGATCACCATTACGATCTCCATCGTCAGCGATGACGGTTCGCAGTATCATAACCCCCTGGAGATGGCCAAGATGGCGGCGGAGGTGAAAAATTACGGCAAATCCCTGGCCGGAAGCAAATATGTCCATAGAGAAGACATGCCGGGCTGACCGGGAAAAGAAAACAACGGCGAAAGTCATGAAAATAATTGATATTACAGAGCAATCTCTTTATCGCCGACTGATGCCTCTGCTGCTGGCCGCGGTCGTGACCGTCCTGGCGGCCTGTGCGGCGAAAGGTCCGCCGCCTCCCCCGGGAAGCCTGGCGGCCCGATTCCAGTCCGATACCGCCCTGTTCCAGGAGGGATATGAACGACTCCGGGGAGTGGATAGACAAAAGGATGAAGCGATAGCCCGGCAGGCATTCGTCCTACTAATGGAACAATATCCCAAAAGCAAATGGCGTGGTTACGCCGAGCTGTATCTCCGCCTCCTGAACGAAGAGCAACGGCTCCAAAAAGAATTGCAGGACCTCCATAACCGGGTACAGGCGGACCGGCAGGGCGCGGCCGTCCGGGAAGCGGGGTTGGAAAAGGAGCGGCAGGAACTGCGATCCCTTCTCGAGCAGGAGCGTGCAGACGCGGCCCGGCTGCAACGGGAGAACCAGTCCCTGCGTCATGAGAACGACCGGCTTCAGAACAATATCGACTCCCTGAAACGACTGGAGATCGAGTTGGATCGGCGGGACAAGCTCTACCGCTGAAGGACCAGGGAGAGGCCCAGGGCCGTTTTCACATCCCGAATAGAACCGCCGACCAGTAACTCGCGGGCCTCCGCCGACGATACCCTGACGATGGCGATGTCTTCGTCGGCGTCGGGAGGAAGGGGGGCCGCCTCCAGGTCCTCGGCCAGGTAGAAATGCATATACTCGTTGCCGTAGCCGGGGAGGAGATAACCTTCGAAAAGTTTGGTGATCCGGCTGGCGCGATAACCCGTTTCCTCCCGTAATTCCCTTTGGACGCAAAGCTCCGGCGTCTCCCCTCGGTCGATGTTTCCCGCGGGTATTTCCAGAAGATAACCGCCCGTGGCATGGCGGTACTGGCGGATCAAAAGAAAGTTGCCGGTTTCGTCCCGGGGCACCACGGCGATGCAGGGGTTATGGTCGATCCAACTCAGGCGGGAGCGGTGGCCGTTGGGCAGGGTGACTTCTTCTTCCAGAACCTTGAAGATGCGGCAGGTATAGACAACCGGCATGAGCCTTTCCTTTCGGGTGATCAGTTCGGTTTTATGACCGCCAGGAGGCGGCGTTCGATCTCTTCCTTGGGAAGGGCGCCGACGGCGCGGCTGAGGAGCTTGCCATCCCGGAAGAAAAGCAGGGTGGGGATGTTGCGGATGTCGAACTGGGCGGCGGTGACGGGATTTTCATCCACATTTAGTTTGGCGATCCGGACTCCTCCGGCGTATTTCGCCGCCAGTTCCTCGAGGATGGGCGCCACTGTCCGACAGGGGGCGCACCAGGGGGCCCAACAATCAACGATCACGGTTCCGGGCGCCGTCAATACCTCGCGGGTGAAGGCGGCGTCGGTAATGTCGAAAGGTTGGCCGGTGTCACCACCGACGACCAGCGGGACGCCGCACCGGCCGCAGAGCGGTCGTTCATTGAGTCTTGTCTCCGGCATGCGGTTTTTCGTCCCGCAGCTCAGACAGCGGATGATCATGTCATCCAGGGGCGCCCGACATTTGCCGCAGGTCGGGCGGTCCTGCATCCGTTCCCTGGGGATGCGGTTTTTCGTCCCGCAATTCAAACAGCGGACGATGATCTGTTCATCTGATCCGGGCATCGACGGTCTCACCTTTCTATCGCCGCCTGCACCGGGATAGGGTGCAGGATCCGGTTGAGTTCCGCAGGGTTCATTTCCGCCAGAATTCCCCGGTGGCCGGCATTGATGAGGATGAGGGGCAAAGAGAGAATCGTCTCCTCGATATAGATGGGCAATCGCTTTCTGGTTCCGAAGGGAGAGGTGCCCCCGACCTTGTAGCCGGTATGACGCTCCGCAACTTTGGGATCGCAAGGGCTGACCGCCTTGACACCGAGAATCCGCGCCAGGGATTTCGTCGAAACGTCCCGATCGCCGTGCATGAGGACGATCAGGGGGCGGCCGTTTTCATCTTCCATGACCAGAGTCTTGATGACCTTGTGCTCGTCCACGCCCAGTTCCCGGGCGGAGATCCGGGTTCCGCCCCGGTCCACGTATTTATAAGCCAAGAGCCGGAAAACCGCCTCATGACTTTTCAATTCCCGCATGGCCGGCGTCATGGGGAATTTCTCTTTGGACATGAGAACCTCTGCTGCGCTGTAAAATATTCATTCCGTACGGGAGAGTCAATATTACGCTGACTCACCATACCCGAAAATGCCCGTTATGTAAAGATCAGGACTTTTTCGCTGTTTTGTTGTATATACGTCGGCATTTAAGGGATTGCAGGAGGGCGGCATGCGCGTCATCATCATCGGCGCCGGCGAGGTCGGCTATCACATTGCAAAAAAACTGTCCGAGGAGAACCAGGAAGTGGTCCTCATCGACCAGGATCCCGCCAAGATCCGGAGGATCAACGAGAATCTGGACGTGCAATCCTTTCTAGGGTCCGGAACGAGTCCCCAGGCCCTCCGTGCCGTGGGCATCGAGGAGGCGGAATTGCTGGTGGCCGCCACGGACAGCGACGAGGTGAACCTGATTGCCTGCCTGCTGGCAAGGAATCTCAACCGTCACATGGTCAAGGTGGCCCGGGTACGTAACCGGGAGTATTTGCAGGAGCAGTCGCTGTTCAGCAAGGACCTCCTCGGGGTGGATCTCCTCATCAACACCCGGGACATGATGGTGGAGACGATCCTGGGACTCATGGAAGTCCCCGGGGCGTCAGAGGTCATCGATTTTGTGGGCGGCAAGGTGAAGATGGTGAGCTTCCTCATCTCCGGCGACTCGCCCCTGGCCGGCAAAAAGCTCAGTGATTTGAAGGCCTATGAGGGTAATCTCCTGGTCGGGGCCATCGTCCGGGGCCACAAGATCGTCATCCCCAGCGGCCGGGATACCATCCAGCCCCACGATCTGGTCTATTTCGTCATGAAGAAGACCGAACTGGAAGGCTCCCTGGCCCAGTTCGACATGGCGAACCGGCCCATGAAAAACATCATCATCGTCGGGGCGGGGGAGACGGGAATGGCCATCGCCAAAGCTCTGGACGAGCGGCGCCTGAACGTCAAGATCATCGATCAGGACGGCGAAAGATGTAAAAAGATGGCCGGCATCCTGAAGCGGGTGATCGTGATCCGGGGTGACGGAGCAGACCGGGACCTCCTCCGGGAGGAAAATGCCGGAGAGATGGACCTGATCATCGCCGTGACGGGGGACGAGGAGAGCAATGTCCTGATCTCCCTGCTGGCCAAGGAACTGGGCGGCCGGCGCACTATCACCCGGGTGAGCAAGCTGAGTTATATGTCCATCGTCTCCGCCGTGGGGCTGGATACGGTCATCAACCCCCGCATGGCGGCGGTGCGGGCGATCCTCCAGTACATCCGTCGGGGCCGGATCCTGTCCGTGGCGCCCCTGCGGGAGGAACAGGCCGAGGCCATCGAGGCGGAGGCCATGGAAACCTCGGATATCGTCAACACCCCCCTGTGCCGGGTCAACTTTCCTCCCGGCGCCATCCTGGGCGCCATCGTCCGGGGCGAGGAGATCATTATTCCCCAGGGTGACACCATCGTCCTTCCCCATGACCGGATCATCATCTTCGCCCTCCAACAGGTCCTTCCCAAACTTGAAGAACTGCTGACTGTAAAGCTGGAGTATTTTTGATGAATTTTCGCCTCATCGCCTATCTGGTGGCCGTTCTGTTGTTCTGCATCGGACTGTCCATGACGGCGCCCCTGGGTGTTGCCCTCTATTACGGCGACGGCAGCGCCCCGGCCCTGCTGGGTTCTCTTTTACTGACCTGCGGCGCCGGGGGCGGGGTATTTTTCCGAACCCGGGGACAGGAGGACTTCTATCTGAGCCATCGGGACGGGGTGGCCATCGTCACCCTGGGCTGGCTGGCCGCGGGCCTGGCGGCGACGCTGCCCTATCTGCTTTCCGGGGCGATTCCCGACTTTACGAATGCTTACTTCGAGAGCATCTCCGGATTGACGACCACGGGATCGAGCATCTTTAAGGACGTCGAAGTGCTGCCCCAGGGCATCCTCTTCTGGCGCGCCCAGACCCAGTGGCTGGGGGGGATGGGGATCATCGTCCTTTCCATTGCCATCCTCCCCTTTCTCGGCATCGGGGGCATGCAGCTCTACAAGGCCGAAACCCCCAGTCCCGTGGTGGACAAACTGACTCCCCGGATCTCCGATACCGCTCAGGCCCTCTGGAAGATCTACATTGTCCTCACTATAATTCAGATCTTCCTCCTCATGTCCGGGGGGATGGACTGGTTCGATTCCATCTGCCATACCTTCGCCACCATGCCCACCGGCGGCTTTTCTCCAAAAAACGCCAGCGTCGGCCACTACCAAAGCGTCTATATCGATTTCGTCATCGTCCTGTTCATGTTCGTGGCGGGGATGAATTTCTCCCTGCATTACAAGCTGGTGAAAGGGAATGTCCGGCAGTTCTTCCGGGATCCGGAATTTCGCTCCTATCTGTTCATCACCGCGGCGATCATCCTGGTGATCACCATCGATCTTTACGGAGCCGCGATCTACAAGGGGATCTTCGATGCCTGCCGCTATGCCGCCTTCCAAGTGGTGTCCATCATGACCACCACCGGTTTCGTCACCGCGGATTTCGAGCAGTGGCCGGTATTGTCCCAGCAACTCCTGCTGCTCTGCATGTTTCTGGGGAGCATGGCCGGATCAACGGGGGGCGGCATCAAGATCATGCGCATCGTCCTGCTGCTCAAACACTGCTATCTGGAGATCTTCCGCATCATCCATCCCCATGCCACCACCGTGGTGAAGCTGGGGGAGATACCCGTTCCCCAGACCATCATGCGGAGCATCTGGGGTTTTTTTCTCCTCTACGTGGGGATTTACATCGTCGCCACGGTGGCGATGGCAGCTTTGGGGCTGGACATGATCTCCTCGATCTCCGCTGTGGCCACCTGCCTGGGGAACGTGGGTCCCGGTCTGGGCAGCGTGGGCCCCATGGACAACTTCTCCGGGGTGCCCGTCCTGGGCAAGTGGCTCCTCATCTTCTGCATGCTCCTGGGGCGCCTGGAGATCTACACGATCATCGTCCTGCTCATGCCGGGCTTCTGGAGGAAGTAAGACTGAATCCGGCGGTTCGCGATCAACAGATCTTGGAAGAACGGCATCACAAGGAAAAACTACTTTTCCCTCGTCGGCTATTACGGCTTTCACGGTGAAGAGATCCTGACGGAAAACGATCCGCCGGGGACGGATTTCCTGGCGTCCCTGGCCGCCGACTGGGAGCGGGAGGCCCTGGCGGATCTGCTGGCCACGAAACGAAGAAAATATCGATCCGCCGGACCGCCGGCCGGCTGCGGAAAAAAGCGGGGTGCCAGGATCAGGGACAGACGGCCCCCGCCAATTGCTGCCATAGGCTTCCGGGCTTGACGGCCTTCCAGGGAGCCCGGGCGTCGGAAGTCGTCTGGAGGGCCCGGTCGGCGGCGTCGCGGAACTGGATGACGAGAAACCGCAGCCGCTGCTTCGGACAGTCCAACTCCATCACCAGAACGAGATAATAAAAATTCTCCAACGATTCTTTATAGGTAGGGATTTCTCTCCGGAGGCGCCGGCGGAAGATGCTGTCGGGGGTGGGCTTGATCAGGGCCGGCACCACGACCTTTCCCGGTGCGGAGCGAGTCAGGCGCGTCTTATCGATAAAGATGGCGTCCCGGTATCTGGTAAAACCGAGGAAACTCCAGGGATTATCCCCGGCGTTATCAGCATGTGCCCCGCCCGGGACGAGGATCAACAATAACAAGCCCAGCAGACAACCGCCGGTCCGGCGCTGGCTGCCCCTCTTTGACGACCGGTTCACCGTTCCCTCCTCTTGCCGGTTCCTGATCATGGTCTTACACTTCTTTCCGGAGCGGGAAGCATGAGGGCGAAAAGAAGACCGTCCTCCTCAGCTCCCGGCTTAGCGGTCCAAAGGGGTAATGAGGGGCCGAAGCCCGAACCCGGTGTGACGTCGGGAAGATGAATTTGTCCTTTGACAGCCGCCACGGATCTATTGTAACAGAGATACGGGAGGTTTCCCAGCTTTGATTGCCGAAACAGGAGACACATCTTCATGACGAGAATCTTGATTGTCTATCACACTCAGACGGGGAACACGGAAAAGATGGCCCAAGCGGTGGCGGTGGGGGCCCGGGCCATCAAGGATACGGAAGTAGTTTGCAAACGGGCCGCTGATGCCACCCTGGAGGATCTCCTGACCGCCGACGGTCTGGCGGTGGGCACCCCCGAGAACTTTGGGTACATGTCGGGAATGATAAAGGATTTCTTTGACCGAACCTATTATCCCGCCCAGGACAAGGTCTTCCGCAAGCCCTATGTGGTGTTCATCAGCGCCGGAAATGACGGTACGGGGGCACTCAAGGCCATCGAGCGTATTGCCCTGGGCTACAAATTCAAGCCGGTCTATAATCCCGTCATCGCCCGGGGACAGGTCACGCCGGAGATCCTGGCCCAGTGCCGCGAACTGGGCGGTGTCCTCGCCGGGGGCTGCCAGGCGGGGATCTTCTGAACGAAACCTAAAATTCTATCATCCGGAAGAAAAGCCTTCGGCAGGTTGTTTCCAATTCTTTTAGAAGGCGGAATGCATCCCGAAAATCATCCCGCCCCGCGGTGAAGACGCCGTGACCATAGACGATTGCGGCGCCGGTCTCCCGGACGGCAGGCGGAACGGTGCGGCCCAAGCCGTAGGGCCCGCCGCCGGCTTCACCGGTGACGACGGCAAAGCCGGCGATCCGGCGCTCCCGAGGACAAAAGCGGTGGCAACCACCCCGTTGGGGGCAGTCGTATTCCCGGCAGTCCAGGGAGAGGATTACGCAAAACGGCGGATGGCCATGGAGAACGGCCCGGTACGGGGTTTCCAGGACGATGCGCCGGTGGGCGGGAAGTTCCGTCGAAGCGCCGGCGTCTTGCGGTGACGGCCCCGGCAGCGGGACGGTGATGATTCCGCCCTCCAGGTCGTCCAGGGCGCTTCCCCGGCCGGTGATGAAAAGCTCATCGCCCCGGCGATAGGAAATATTGCCGAAGCTGGCGTTTACCAGCCCCGCCGCCACGGTCCTGCGTCCAGTAGCGGCGATGGCGGTACGGATTGCCGCCTCCGTCTCGAAGGGCCCGGTCGGGAGGGGGGCGGCCGTTTCCGGCGGAGGGACGCTTCGGGAGGGGGGATCGAGATGGGGACGGATTTTCGCGACCAGGGCGCCCGTCGTTTCATCCGTTGCCGGCCGATGCCCCGGGCGCGGCAGCAGATCAAAGAAAAATTTGACAAAAACAGCGAAACAGACGGCGCTGTATATGACAATTGCCGTATCCAAGTCCCTCTTGGCCGTGGCGACGATCGTCCCGTCCGGAGTGACGACGACCCGGCGCTTTTCCAGCCTCTCCGTCAGCTCTTCCTCCCCGCCGGTTTTCCATACGGGCAGGTCGGTGAGAAAGACCCGGGTTTCAAAATCCTGAGGCCGGATGATGCCGTCCGGGGCGGCGGCAAGGTAGCGGATGACGGACCGGTATGGCTCCGGCGGGGCGGCGGCGAGGATCGCCCCGCGACCCAAGCGGCGGGCCGTTTTAGCCAGCGTTGCCGTCCGGGAATCCGCCCGGTTCCAGATCATCCCGTTTCCCCGTTTTAGGGGAGCAGATGGGGCGATGATGACTCCGGCGGGGGATTGCCGCGTAGGAAGAGGATCTGAATGGACGGGAGGGGGCGCTGCCGCGCCCAGGAGCAATGTCTCCCCGTCGGCGGCAAGGCTCGCCCGGATCAGTTTTTCCTCGTGGCGGATAAAAAGTCCTAATCCATCCATATGCTCAGGAGATCATCTCCGGGCCGTCACCCTTGCCCGTGAGGAAGGAGGATCACCTTCAGGGCTTCGCCGCCGTCCGCCACGAGCCGGAACCCCTGCTGGGCCTCTGTCAGGGGTAGACGATGGGTGATCATCCGCTCTACGGGGACACGACCCAGGCGGATCAGCTCGATGGCCGCCACGGCGTCCTGGGGGCTGTTGCCGTAGGAGGGCATGAGCTTGATCTCGTTGCGCCAGAAGTCGTTGATCGGCACGGCCAGATCGATACCGGGCTCCGTGGTGGCGAAGCAGAGGATCGTTCCTCCCCGGTCCACACACTGGAGGGACTGGGCGAAGGCCACCGGGGCGCCGGTGCAAACGATGACCAGGTCGGCGAGGCGGCCTTCGTTGATCTGCCGCACCCAAGCTGGAATATCGTCACGGGCGTCAGCCACGGCGTCGGCGCCGAAGCGGACGGCCTGATCCCGACGATGGGCGCTGATGTCCGTGGCCATTATGTTTCCCGCTCCGGTAGCCCGGGCCAGCATGATGTGGAGAATTCCCGAGATGCCGCTGCCCAGGATAAGCACGGAACATCCGGGCTGGAGCCGGGCCAGGCGCTGTCCCCTGATGACGCAGGCCAAAGGCTCGATCATCGCCCCGGCGGCGAAGGAGACGTTCCCGGGCAGGAGGAACGTCCCCCGATCGACGTTGAGGTGGGGAACCCGCAAATATTCGGTGAAACCGCCGGGGTCGTAGTTGGTGCCGTGGAGGGTTTCGCAGGCGGTATGACAGCCCTGGAGGCAGTACCGGCAGGTGTTGCAGGGTATATGGTGGGAGACGAAGACCCGGTCGCCCTCGCGGTAGGCGGTAACCCCGGCGCCGACCGCGACGACGGTCCCGGCGATTTCGTGGCCCAACACCAGGGGGGCCTTCTTAATCCGATACCACTCCATGATGTCGCTGCCGCAGATCCCGCTGGCCATAACCTTGACCAGCATCTCACCGGGGCCGATGGCTGGGACGGTCAGCTCCTCGACCCGGACATCATCGTTGCGATAATACATGGCGACGCGCATGGTTCCTTCTCTATTGCTTGCCCTGCACCTTTTTCCCGCCGCTTTTCCCTCTTTTTATCTTTTCCCCTTTGAGGTCGTTGAAGAGCTCCCAGGCCGCCGCGGCGTTGAGATTGCCGTGAATGATTCCGTGCAGGGCCCGCATCATCGCCACCGGATGGGGGTTCTGCCAGACGTTTCGTCCCAGGTTGAGTCCCACGGCTCCGTTTTGCATCCCATCGTAAACGAAGTCCATGACCTCCTTTTCGGTTTCGCACTTGGGTCCACCCGCCATAACGACGGGTACGGGACAGCCGCAAGTGACCTTGTCGAAATCCTTGCACCAGTAGGTTTTCACCACCCGGGCCCCGAGTTCGGCGGCGATGCGTGAGGCCAGGGCCAGATAGCGGGCGTCCCGTTTTTCCAGTTCTTTCCCCACGGCGGTGACGGCCATGACGGGAATGCCGAAATCCTCGCATTGATTGACAATTTCCGACAGATTCATAAGGGATTCCCGTTCGTAATCGCTGCCCACGAAGATCGATATCCCCACGGCGGCGGCGTTCAGGCGCAGGATTTCCTCGACGGAGGTCGTCAGGGATTCATTGGCCAAATCCTCTCCCAGGACACTGGTCCCTCCGGACACCCGAAGGATGATGGGCTTGCTGCCCACGGGGTTGACGGCGGCCCGCAGGACCCCACGGGTGACGAACAGGGCGTCGCAGTATGGAAGCAGTGGTTTGATGGTTTCCCCCGGTTTTTCCAAACATGAGGTCGGCCCCTGAAAGTAACCGTGGTCGATGGGTAAAAAAAAGCAGTGCCCGTCGGCCTGAATGAGCTGCGACAGGCGGTTTTCCATTCCCCAGTCCATAATCTTCCTCCCCCAAATGTTTCTTTTAAGACGAGCATATCATATTCCCCGCCGCAAGGATAGTGGGGAATTGCCGAGTCGCCGATGGGGCCGGATTTTCGCTGGTATATGGCAGGAAAATCATATATGATGCTTGAGAAATGTCGACTACAAGGATTTCCACGGCAACCGCCGGCGGTAAAATAACAACAGGAGCAGGAAGTCATGAACAGAGAAGCCTTTCGGAAGATAAGTTACGGCCTGTACGTAGTCAGTACCATTCAGGACGGCAAGTTCAACGGTCAAATCGCCAACAGCATGTTCCAGGTTACCTCGGAACCTTCCACCATCGCCGTGAGCATCAACAAGGAAAACCTCACCCATGCCTATATTACCTCCAGCCGGGTTTTCTCGGTATCCATCCTCGCCGAGGAGACGCCCATGACGTTTATCGGCCTGTTCGGCTTCAAATCGGGACGGGATACGGATAAGTTCAAGAACGTCAAGTACAAGACAGGCAAAACCGGCGCCCCCATCGTCCTGGATCATGCCGTGGCCTATCTGGAGGCAAAGGTGATCCAAGAGCTGGAATGTGGTTCCCATACCATCTTCGTCGGCGAGGTGGTGGATTACGACAGCCTCGGCAACGAAGAGCCCATGACCTACGCCTATTACCATACCGTCCGGAAGGGCAAGGCGCCGAAAACGGCGCCGACCTATGAAAGGGAAGATCCGCCGGCCGCGGCGGTGACCACGGCGTCCCGTCATATATGCTCCATCTGCGGCTATGTCTATGATCCCGTCCTGGGGGACCCGGAGCACGATGTCCCGGCGGGAACCGCTTTTGAAGACCTGCCGGCGGATTGGACCTGCCCGGTCTGTGGAGCCGGCAAGGATCAATTCGAGCCGGAGGGATAACCTCCGGCGGGTGCGGAAGCAATGATTCCCCTCCTTGCCCTGTTGCTCACCGGCGGGATTTTCATCCTCTGGTTGGTTCGTAAGGGGGCGACCCTGACGGCCAGGGAGGCGTTGGTCAACTATCTCGACGCACGCCGCCGCGGCCGCACCGAGGAAGCCTATTGTTATCTGTCCGCCGCCGCCCGGGCCGTCTGTAGCCCGGCGGAATACAAGGAGGCCAACTCACTGGGGAGCGGGCTCATTGCCGAATTAGTGGGGCGCCATGTTTCCTTTGCGGTGGAGCGGATCGAGGAAAATCCGGAGCGGGCCGTAGCGTGGGTAGCCGTCACGGCCCCGGATTTCCGCCTGATGCTAGGGGAAATCTGCCGGACCCTGGACCCCGCCCGGCTTCCGGAGGACTCGCTTGCCGCCCAGACCTTCCTATGCCGCCGGATAAGCGGCTTCCTCGACACATATCAGCGGGACGGCCTGCCGTTGCGGACAAAGGTGGAGACCTATCTCCTGCACCGGGAGACAAACGGCTGGAAGATCGCGGCGGCGCCTCTTTCAGATGCCATTGCCTTTCCTTACCACCCGGCGGAGGCGCAGGGAGTTGCTCACTACGGAGACGGAGCTTAGGGCCATGGCGGCGGCGGCGAATTCCGGATTGAGGAGGATGCCGCCGAAGGGGTAAAGGACCCCGGCGGCGATAGGGATGCCGATGATGTTGTAGATGAAGGCCCAGAAGAGATTCTGGCGGATCACCCGCATTGTCTGGTGGGACAGGCGGATGGCCGCCGGTACGGTCCGGAGATCCTCCCGCATGAGGGTCATGTCGCCGGCCTCCATGGCCACGTCGGCACCGGCGCCGATGGCGATGCCGATATCGGCCGCGGCCAGGGCCGGGGCGTCGTTGATGCCGTCCCCCACCATGGCCACCACCTCGCCGTTTTTCTGCAACCTGTAAATTTCCGCGGCCTTGTCTTCCGGCAGGACCTCCGCAAGCACGGTGTCGATCCGGAGGTCCGTTCCGACCGCCCGGGCCGTCCGGACGTTGTCACCGGTGATCATGGCGACCTTCAGTCCCATATCTTTAAGGGTCGCCACGGCCTCTCCGGCGGTATCTCTGGGGACATCCGACAGGCCGATGAGACCGATGATGTCCTTGCCCCGGGCGATATAGACGCCGGTTTTACCTGCGCCGGCCAGATGCTCCTCCTGCTTTTCCCAGTTCCGGATGGTAAAACCGAAACTTTCCAGATAGCGACGGTTGCCCAGCAAGCAGGGTTGACCGGCGACGCGTCCCTGGGCCCCCAGGCCGGCAGCAGCCTCGAATGCCTCCGCTGCTTCGGCTGATAGGCCCCGCAAGCGTCCCTCCCGGACGATAGCGACGCCGAGGGGGTGCTCGGAGGCCGCTTCAATGGCCAAGGCGATCCGGAGCAACTCGTTTTCGGACACCCCTGGTCCGGTCAGGATATCCGTTACCTGCGGTTCTCCCCGGGTGAGGGTTCCCGTCTTGTCAAAGACGACCATGGTTAGCCGACAGGCCTTTTCCAGGGCTTCGCCTCCCTTGATGAGAATGCCCCGCTCCGCCCCGAGGCCCGTGCCCACCATGACGGCCGTGGGGGTGGCGAGACCGAGGGCGCAGGGGCAGGCAATGACCAGGACGGAGACGAAGTTCAGGAGGGCCCGGCTGAAGCTGCCGTCGGGAACGAAAAAGTACCAGACGACAAAGGCCGCGATACCGATGGCGAAAACCACGGGAACGAATACCGCCGCCACCCGGTCGGCAAGGCGCTGGATGGGCGCCTTGGCGCCCTGGGCATGTTCAACGAGACCAATGATCCGCGCCAGCGCCGTTTCCGCGCCAATCTTCGTGGCGGTAAAGGTAAAGGCTCCGCTCTTGTTGATTGTGGCGGCGTAAACAGCGTGGCCCGGCTCTTTGGGGACGGGCATGCTTTCCCCGGTGAGCATGGCTTCGTCAACGGCGGAAGACCCGGAGACGATCACGCCGTCCGTGGGGATCTTTTCGCCGGGACGGACCAGGAGGAGATCGCCCCGGATGATACCTTCTATGGGTATATCCCTTTCCTCGCCGTTGCGGATGACCCGGGCGGTCTTAGGCCGGAGTTCCATGAGCCGCTGGATGGCCGCCGAGGTCTTCCCCTTGGCCCCGGCCTCGAGCAGGCGGCCCAGGATGATGAGGGTGACGATGAATGCGGCGCCGTCGTAATAGACGTGGGGCACGACGCCTGCCGCCGTGAACAGCGTCGGGGCGAAGGTGGCCAGGGCGGAATAGGCATAAGCGCTGAAGGCCCCGACGGCGACCAGGGTGTTCATGTCCGTGGTTCCCTGCCGGGCGGCCTTGACGGCCCCGGTAAAGAAGCGGCTGCCCACCCAGAAGACGACGGGGGTCGTGAGGATGAACATGGCGATGAGCAGCGGCGTCCGGGGCAGGGTGGCCAGGAAGGGAAACCAATGCTGCATGGAACCGAAGAAGATCACGACGCTTAGGGTCATGCCCACGGCAAACCGGCGCCTGAGATCCCAGATCTCCTCCTCCCGGGCCGCGGCGATGGGATCGGCCCGGAATTCCTCCGGGGCGCCTAAATAGTCGTAGCCCGTTGCTGTGATGGTCTTTCCCACTTCGTCCAGGCCCGCCCAGTCGGGGCGGTGGCGGAGGGTCGCCCGGCCCGTGGCGAGATTGACGGCGGCCTCTTCCACCCCCGGCAGGGACTGGAGGGCCTTCTCGACGCGGCGCACGCAGGCCGCGCAGGTCATGCCCCCTACGGAGACCGTCGTTTCCGGCCGGTTTCCGCCGCCGCCGGCGGGGGTTCGCCGGGGGTCGTGATCGGGAGGCGCGGGCATGCTTTCCACGTACGGAGGTTCCGGTTTGATGGCCGCGGGATTTTTCATCTGAAAACGCCTCGACAACTATGTGAGATCATTGCATCTATTGTTACCCTCCCCTTCAAGGGGAGGGTTCGGGAGGGGATGGGGTCCGGCATTTTACGAACAAGTTCTAAGCTTCGCTTTCCTCTCCCTTTGCGACGGGACACCATCAAGTGAGTTTCCTCCCGTTTTCGCTGCGGTCCTCACGGCGTTTCATATCCCGCCTCGGTGATGGCTTTCCGGATCCGCTCCCGGGAGACCGGTGTTTCCTCGTCAAAAGTCGCCTCCCCACGCTCCAGGCTTACCTGGACGTTCTTCACCCCCGGCAGGCCGGACAGCGCTCCGGCGACCGCCGCCACGCAGTGCCCGCAGGACATCCCCCTTATCTCGATGGTTGTTTTCATGTTTCAACGCTCCTTTCGTCATTGATTTTAACGCCTTTTCTTGCATGGATTGCCGGTCTGGATCCTTGGGAACGGAAAAGACCGGACGCCCAGCGTGGAGTAAGTAGTATTATCTAATATACACATGAATTACAGCTTGACAAGCAACGGGCAAGACGATTATAAAACAATCATCGTCGTTGTAAAGGATTCTCTATGATCATCCGCTGTTGGGGAGCACGGGGTTCCATTCCCGTGTCGGGGCCGGAATACCTGAAATACGGGGGCGACACCACCTGCCTCGAAATCCGGACCAAACATGACGATATAATCATCGTGGACGCCGGGTCGGGTATCAGGCGCCTCGGTAACGCCCTGATGACGGAAGGGCGGCGGGACTACAACATGTTCTTCACCCACGCCCACTGGGATCACCTCCTGGGTTTTCCCTTCTTCAAGCCCATTTATTACCCGGGCACCGAAATCAACATGTTTGGATGCCCCTTTGCCCAGATATCCGTCCAGGAGCTGATCTCCCAAGTGATGGCGGCGCCCCATTTTCCCATCGAATATCAGAATATCCGCTGCGAAATTTCCTACCATCAGACCTGCGGGGACCGCTTTTCCATCAACGAGATGACCGTGACGTCCTTCCCCCTGAGCCATCCCAACGAGGGGATGGGATACCGCTTCGAGGAGGACGGGAAATCTTTCGTCTTTCTGACGGACAACGAATTGTCCTACATCCATCCCGGCGGCCGGGGCTTTGACGATTACGTCGGTTTTGCCGCCGGCGCCGACCTCCTCATCCACGACGCCGAATTCCGGGAAGACGACTACAAGCAGACCTGGGGGCATTCCACCTATAACGATGCCGTGCGCCTCGCCCTGGCGGCGGGAGTGAAGACCCTGGGCCTCTTCCACCACAATCAGGAGCGGACCGACGTCGGGGTGGACGACATTTTAGCGCGGAGCATTGCCATGGTTCGGGAGTGCCAGGGTTTGTTGACCTGCTGCGCCGTTTATCGGGACATGCAGTTCATCGTTTAGAAGTCTTTGCAAAAACCTTCCTATCTCCACAGCCTCGCCATGGTAGCATGAAAATCCTTCCCGGTAACTTATGCCGACTTAGGGTAAGCCCCTTCCCTCACCGCGGCATCAGCGCGAACACACCCCAGCCCAGGTATTGGCGCGTGTAAGCGGCGTAGCGCTCGGGTTCCGAGGTCAGTTTGGTTCGAACATCTTTCGCGAGCTCGTCGCCGGGATTGGATTCAAGCCATCGGCGCATGGTGAGCCATTTGGCCGCCTCGTATCTGTCCCAGCCGTCTTGGTCAGCCAGAACCATTTCCACGACGTCGTGGCCAAGGCGGCCGAAAGACGCGATAAGGTCCGGAAGCAGGAGAAAGTCGGAGATCGAGCCGGCAAGGCACCCCCTGGCAACATCTTCCGTCGGCGGCAACTGCCGCCAGTAGGGCTCGCCGATGAGGATGATCCCTCCGGCGCGCAGGCTCCGCGCCAGAAGCTCGATAGTGCCGGCGACTCCCCCGGCGATCCAAGTGGCACCGACACAGGCGGCCACATCGACCTTCTCGTCAGAGACATAGCCGGCAGCATCGCCATGGATGAACTTGACTCGATCGGCGACGCCGAGTTCAACAGCGCGGAGTTTCGCTTGCTCGGTGAACAACCGGCTCATGTCGACGCCGGTGCCGATGACTCCGTAATCGCGTGCCCAGGTGCACAGCATCTCCCCCGAACCGCTGCCGAGGTCGAGCACTCGGGCCCCCGATTCCAGGCGCAAC
>JAKQIZ010000076.1 GCA_029561465.1 Deltaproteobacteria bacterium
TTTCGGCGTCATCGTCCGGCCCGCGCCGAAGAGCAGCTCGAAATTTTCCTGGGTCAGGTGAATGTGGTGTGCCGAGATGCCGAGCGGTACCGGAGTGGTCTTGAAAACCTGCAGATCCTCTTTGGAACGGACCAGACCGATGGCATGGAGGGTGTTGCGGGCGATCATCCGTTCCTCGTCGGCGGGAATAACGAGAACCCTTACCCGGGCGTTGGGCTCGGCAATATCTGCCACTTGGCCTCTTTCCGGCCTGGTTTCGCGGTTTACCTTGTGGTCGATAGTCATCCCGAAGGCCTCTAAACCCTGAAAGATCCGGACCCGGATCTCCGGGGAGTTTTCTCCGATGCCGCCGGTGAAGACTACCGCATCGAGGCCGCCCAGGGCGACGGCGTAGGCGCCGATGTACTTCTTGATACGGTAGCAGAAGACGCTGATGGCGTCCCGGGCCGCGGCGTCGCCGCTCTCCGCCGCGACAAGGAGTTCCCGCATATCGTTGGTCAGGCCGCTGATTCCCTTCAGGCCGCTCTCCTTGTTGAAGATGTTTTCCAACTCGGCGGCGTTCTTCCCTTTGCGGAGGAGATGAAAGATGACCCCCGGATCGACATCCCCGGAACGGGTTCCCATGACAAGCCCCTCCATCGGGGTCATTCCCATGCTGGTGTCGATGCTCCGGCCGTGGTCGATGGCGCATATCGAGGCCCCGCTGCCCAGGTGGCAGGTGATCATCTTGAGTTCGCTCAAGGGTTTCTTGAGAAAACTGGCGGCGTTGAGGGCGACGTATTCGTGGTTGGTGCCGTGGAATCCGTAACGGCGGATTCTTTCCTCGCGGCAGAGCTCGTGGGGCAGGGCGTAGGTGGCCGCCGCCGCGGGGATGGTCTGATGAAAGGTATTGTCGAACACGGCGACCTGCTTCGCCCCGGGGAGCAGCTTCCGGAACAGCTCGATGCCCTCGATGTTGTAGGGATTATGGAGGGGCGCCAGATCGGACACGGATTTGATCTGTTCCAGCACCTGGTCGTCGATGACCACCGGTCCGTTGAACATCCCGCCGCCGTGGGTGACCCGGTGCCCGACGGCCTTGAATTCCCTGACGTCCCGGACCGCCCCGACCTCCGGATCGGCCACGGCCGTCACCATGTGCTCAAAGGCCTTTTCCATGTCGGGGACATTGCCCAGGGAAAGGGTTTTCTTGAATTTGGGGGTGGCGATCTTATGGCGGGCGTCGGCGGAGCCGATCCGCTCGATGGTGCCTTCAATTACGGGATCGCGCTGCGTGGTGTCGAAGATGGTGTATTTCAGGGAGGAACTGCCGCAGTTGATGACGGAGATCTTCATCGGTTCCGCGGCGGAGGTGAAGTAGAGATCGTAGGGGTCGGGGCTGGCCAGCAGAGCGGCCTTGCGAACCTCCTGCTCCTTTTGATAGATGCCCAACTGAAAGACGACTTCCGTGAGATTTTTTGTGAACTTCATCATCGCTTCCGGATTTTTCTTTACCCCCCCCATAAAAACGGGCCGGGGGATCCGGATGAGGGTGCTGGGCCGTGTCGCCCGGTAATTGAAAGCCGCCAGATTTCCGGTAAAGACGGACAGGTCTCCGAAGATCCTCCCCTTTTCCAGCTTCGCCAGCACTTCTTCCGTTTCACCCGCGTTGGGAAGGGACACCGCAACTTCCCCCTCCAGGACAATCCAGGTGTCGTTGTGGGTTTGCCCTGTTTTTTCGATCTCGGCGCCGGCGGGGAAAGCCACCAGTTCCGCTGCCTGGACGCATTCATCCAGATCTTCGTCGGAAAAAAGAGCCATGAAGGGGATGCCTTTGAAAAAATCTTTCAGAGCCTTGGCCATACATTTTCCTCCAGTTCAGAGCCATCAGGTGTTTTCATTTGAAAATGTCCACAACTTGGCAAATATGTTCATTTTTAGTTATGCCCGGCCCGAAAGAGGCGGTTCTTTGCAACCGCCTTTAAGCCTTCCCCGCCGACATACCGCGCAAGGCGCTATCCCGCGTTTGTCGAATAATGCCGGGCTGACGATTCAGCCTATGACGGCGGAAACGGCCATTATCCCTTGGTTTCTGCTGTTGCCAGGAGATAAATCCTTTACGGGGAGGGAGCGGGCTTTTTTTCGGTGTAACCGCTGGCCATTTTATCCGCCTCGGTGATCCAGCCACCCCCCATGGTCTTATAGACATTCACGAGGGACTGGAACAGGTTTCCCTTGGTCTGAACTTGGGAAAGCTGGCCGTTGAACAGGCTGCGCTCGGCGTCCAGAACCTCCAGATAACTGCTGTATCCGTTGTCGTATCGCAGGCCGGCCAGCCTTCGGGTATTCCTGAGGGCCGTCACCTGCTCACCCTGGACGGCCAGCCTTTCCCGGTATTTCCGCTGGTCCACCAGTGAGTCGTCCACTTCTTTGAACGCTGCCTGCACCGTCTGCAGATATTTAACCAGGGCCTGCTCCTGGAGGGCCTCCGCCTGTTTGACCTGCCCTTTTATCTTTCCGGCGGTGAAGATGGGCGCCGTCAGTGAGGCGGCGTAGTTCCAGGTCTTGGCGGGTCCCGTCAGAAGATCGTTCAACTCGGCGCTGGCGAAACCGAAGGCGCCCGTGAGGGATATGGATGGAAAGTAAAGAGCCTTGGCCACGGCGATCCGGGCGTTGGCGGCGACCAGGTTCTGTTCCGCCTGGCGGACGTCGGGACGGCGATCCAGGAGATCGGAAGGAATGCCGGCCGGCACCGCCGGCAAAACCAGTTCATCCAGGGTCCTGCCCCGGGGAATGGGACCGGGATTGCGGCCGAGGAGGAGATTGAGGGCGTTTTCCTGCTGGGCGATATTCTTTTCCAGTTGAGGAATGACCGCCCGGGCGTCTTCGTATTCCGACCGGGACTGGTTCAGCTCCAGCTCGGAAATCACGCCGCCCGCATAGCGCTTCTGGAATATCTCCAGGGAGTCCTTGCGGCTTTTCAGGGTTTCCCTGGCGATGACCAACTGCTGGTCGTAATTGAGGAGATTGATGTAGCCGTTGGCCACCGAGGCCACCAGGGTCATGATCACGGCCCGGCGGGCCTCGTCGGTGCTGAGGAGATCGGCCCGGGCCGCTTCCGTGGCCCGCCGGATCTTGCCCCAGAGGTCGAGTTCCCAGTTGGCGTTGAGGTTGCCCTGGAAGGTGTAGGAAGTAGGTTGCGTCGTCGGGTTCCATCCCGTCGGACCCACTTCCGTCAGGCGCTGCCGGCCGGCACCGGCTCCCAGACCGACCTGGGGGAAGAGATCAGCCCGGGTGACGCCAAGTTTTCCCATGTATTCTTCCACCCGCGCCGTAGCGATGCGGACATCCTTGTTTTCTTGCAGGGACGTCCGAATCAGGTCGTTGAGGACCGGGTCCTGAAATTGCTTCCACCAGGATGTGTTGGCCAGGGCCAGGGCATCTTTTTCCTCGAAACGCCAGTTTCCGGGCGTGTCCACCTGCGGGCGGCTGTAATCCTTGCCCAGCATGCAGCCGCTGAGGATGATTATTGAGGTCATGACGATCAACAGACTTTTTGAGCCGGCGGTGCGCCACGCAGAATAACCGGGGATGATTTTGGTAAGGATGATCATGGCCTTATTTTTCCTCCTTTCCCGGTTCCGTTTCACTTTCCGATGGCGTTCCCGGCGCCGTTGCCTCCTTTTTCTTGTCCACGCGGGAGCTCAGGGTTTCAAACAATTGAAAGAACATGGGAATAAAGAATATGGCGATGAGGGTCGCCCCCAGCATGCCGCCGATGACGCCGGTGCCGATGGAGTGCCGGCTGTTCGCCGAGGCCCCCGAGGCAATGGCCAGGGGAACGCACCCCAGGATGAAGGCGATGGATGTCATGACGATGGGGCGGAGGCGGAGCCGTGCCGCTTCCAGTGCCGCATCGTAAATTGAAAGCCCCTCTGCCCGCTTCATGACGGCGAATTCGGTGATGAGAATGCCGTTCTTGGCGGCCAGGGCGATGAGGGTCAACAGGCCGATCTGGAAATAGATGTCGTTCTCGATGCCCCGCAGGAGGATGGACAACACCGCTCCGAAGAGGGCGAACGGCACGGCCATGAGGACGCCGAAGGGCAGGGACCATTTCTCATACTGGGCGGCGAGGATCAGGAAGACCATGATCAGACCGAAGACGAACACCAGTCCGGAAGTGCCTCCCGCCTGTTTTGCATAGAAGGCCTCACCGCTCCAGGCATAACTGAAATCATCGGGTAGGACATCTTTGGCTGCCCGTTCCATGGCGGCGATGGCCTGTCCGGAGCTGTAGCCGGGCGCGGCGCCGCCGATGACGTTTGCAGCCGGGAAGTTGTTGAAACGGTTGACGATATCCGGACCGGCTTCATACTTCATCGTCACGACCGCCTGGAGGGGCACCATGCTGCCGTCGGTGGACCGGACATACACCTGGGTCAGATCCTGGGGTCGGGAGCGGTACTGGGGCTCCGCCTGGACAATGACCTGCCAGAGACGGCTGAACTTGTTGAACTGGCTCACATATGCCGAACCGAAGAGGATCTGGAGGGTCTCATAGACGTTCTGGACCGGCACTCCGAGGGTTTCGGCCTTTTCCCGGTCCACGTCCACCCGCAACTGTTGGGAGTAGGCGTTCATGGTCGAGTTTACACCCTGCAATTCCGGCTGCTTATGACAATGTTCGATAAACTTGCTGGTCACTTCCTGGAGCTTTGCGGCATCACCCTCGCCCCGGTTCAATATCCAGAACTGGAACCCCCCCATGTTGCCCAGACCCGGAATGGAGGGCGGATTGGAGGGCATGACCACCCCCTCCTTGATTTGGGAAAAGCTCCGAAAGGCTGCATGGATGATCGCCGGGGCCTTGAGTTCTTCCTTCTTCCTTTCCTCGAAATCCTTTAGAGAGACGAAAATGACGCCGGCATTCGCCTTCAGGGCGCCATCGACGAGGCTGTAGCCGACGAACTCGCTGACGTCCTGGACGGCCGGGTGTTTCATGAAAAACTTTGCCGCCTTTCCCCCTACCTCTTCCGTCCGGTCGAGGCTTGCCGTATCGGGAAGAAAGGTGACCCCGAAGAGGTAGCCCTGATCCTCGGCGGGGACAAAGCTCGTGGGGGTGATATAAAACATGAAGCCGGTGAGACTTGCCATGATGACAAAGACGATCATGGCCGTCTTGGTCTTGCCGAGGACCTTGGCAACGCCGCCGGTATAGCCGCTGGTTATCTTGAGGAAGAAGGCCTCGAACCATTTGAAGAAACCCTTCTTTTCACCAGTCTTGTGTTGGAGGAGCAGGGCTGCCAGAGCCGGAGACAAGGTCAGGGCGACGATTCCGGAAAAGACGACGGAGATGGCGATGGTGATGGCAAACTGCTTGTAGAGCTGCCCCGTCATGCCGCCGAGGAAGGCGACGGGAACGAACACGGCGCAGAGAACCAGCATGATGGCGATAACGGGCCCCGTCACTTCATCCATGGCCTTTTTCGCCGCCTCCTTGGGGGGCAGGTGGAACTCCTCCATATTCCGCTCCACGTTTTCGATGACGACGATGGCGTCATCGACCACAATGCCGATGGCGAGGACCATCCCGAACAAAGTCAGCATGTTGATGGAGAAACCGAAGAGGATCATGCCCATGGCGGTGCCGATAATGGAGATGGGGACGGCGAGAATGGGGATGATCGTGGCCCGGGCGCTCTGGAGAAAGATATAGACGACGAGGATGACGAGGAGGCAGGCCTCGAAGAAGGTAATGATGACGTCCTTGATCGATGCCCGGACGAACTCGGTGGAGTCCATGGCGATCTTGTAGTCGATCCCGTCGGGGAAGTTCTTTTTCATCTTTTCCAGGGTTTGTTTCACCTGGTCCGAGACATGGACGGCGTTGGCGCCGGGCTGCTGATAAACCGCCAGGAGCGTCGCCGTCTTGCCGTTCATCTTCGTGCGCACGGAGTAATCCTTGGATCCCAACTGCGCCCGCCCTACGTCTTTAAGACGTACGATGGCCGAGCCGTCCTTGCTGGCCCGGAGGATAATGTTCTCGAATTCCTGGGGGGTGGTCAGGCGGCCCTTGGTGGTTACGGAAAAGGTCTGCTCCACCGGGCCGTCGGTAGGGGACTGGCCGATCTTGCCGACGGCGAACTGCTGGTTCTGCTGGGAAATGGCATTGGACACGTCAGAGGCCGTAATGCCTAACTGGGCCATCCGGTCCGGTTTCAGCCAGATCCGCATGGCATAGTCCGGCGAACCCAGGATCGCCGTCTGATTGGCCCCGTCGATCCGCTTCAGGGCATCGAGGACGTAGAGGTTGGCGTAATTGGCCACATAGGCCTGGTCGTAGCGGTCGTCAGGTGAATAGACGCCGATGACCATGAGAAAGGAACTCGATTTCTTCTGGACCGTCACCCCCTGCTGCTGGACCGACTGGGGGAGTTGGGGCATGGCGATATTTACCCGGTTCTGGACATCCACCTGGGCCATGTCGGGGTTGGTGCCGATGTCGAAAAAGACCGTCAGGGTCATCGTCCCCATTCCCGTGGAGACGGAGTTCATGTAGATCATGTTGTCGGCGCCGTTGACCTGCAATTCGATGGGAGAGGCGACATTCTGGGCGATGACGTCGGCGCTGGCCCCGGGATAGTTGGCCGATACCTGGACCTGGGGAGGGGAGATCTCCGGGTACTGGGCGATGGGGAGGTTGAACATGGCCACGCCGCCGGCGATGACGATGACGATGGAGATGACGGCGGCGAAGATGGGCCGGTCGATGAAGAATCTCGAGATCATGGCGTCCCCCTACTTCTTTGCCGGAGGGGCGGTCTTACCTGCTGCTGGCGCCATGGCTGCGTCCTTTGCCGCCTTTTCGGGAGGCGCCGCCGCGGCCGGTTTTCCGCCGGAGCCAGTGGCGGCGGCAACATTTCCGGCGGTTGTGTCTGTCTGTCCGCTTGCTGCCGGCGTCTTTTTCTCGACGATCTTTACGGGCGTTCCCTCGGCGAGCATCATGACGCCATCGACAATCACCCGGTCGCCGGGGATCAGGCCGCTGGTGATGAAGATGTCTTCATCATGCCATTCGCCTACGGTTACATGACGAACTTCGGCCCGGCCGTTTTTGTCCACGCACCAGACGAACTGGCCCTTGGCCCCTTCGAAGACCGCCCGCCGGGGGGCGACGATGGCCTTGGGGCGGACGGCTCCCCGGAGACGGACCCGAACGAACTGTCCTGGCTTGAGAATGCCTTTGGCGTTATCCATGGTGGCCTTGATGAGAAATGTCCCCGTCTCCTTGCTGAATGAGGGATCGGCAAAGATGAGATGGCCCTTTTGGGGGTAGATGGACCCGTCGGCCAGGACCAGCTCCACGATGAATTTGTCCCCCGGCGGAAAGCGAAGGGTGCCTTTTTTGATTTCTTCCAGGGAGTTGAGATACTGATTCTCCGACAGGCTGAAGGTAACCCACATGGGATTCATTTTAGCCACATAGGTCAGGAGGCTGTCCGAAGCGGATATATACGTTCCATCCTGTTTTTTTGCCTGACTGGAGAGGCCGGTCACCGGGGAGGTGATGACGGTATAGCTGAGATTGATCTCCGCTTCCCGGACCTTGCCCTGGGCGGCCAGGACTGAGGCGGCGGTGGCCTGCTCCTGGCCCGTGGCGTCATCAAGATCCTTCTTGCTCACGGCGTTTTGTTCTGCCAGGGGCTTGATCCGGGCCAGGTTGGCCTTGGCGGTGGCCCAGCGGGCCTCCTGCTGGGCCAGCTCTCCTTTGGCCTGCTGGAGGGTGGCCTGAAAATTCCGGGGATCGATCCGGAACAGGACCTGCCCGGCTTTCACCAGAGAACCTTCCTCATATACCCGCTTGTCCAGGAATCCTTCCACGCGGGAGCGGATTTCCACCAGATGGGAACTCTCGGTCTGTCCCACGACCTCCCACACTACGGGCGTGTCCTTCGGGGAGATCGTAACCACTGTCACCTCGGCCGGCGGTCGCTGGATGCCCCCTTTCTGATCCTTTCCACATCCCCACGGGATTCCGGAACACAGCAGCAAACAAAATAAAAGAAACGCGATTTTCCCTGGAAAATCACGCTCTGGGATTAAATTGCGACGGCTTGCCGAGCTCATAAGATATACCCCCCGATGAAAATGATGGAAGCTTAACTCATTTTCTATGTCCTGTCAAAAAAAACAGCCCATAGATTTTCCGAAAAGGTCCGTGAAGGCGAGGTTTTGCGGATAGAATGATCATCGTTCCGCCTCGATTGACGGTAATGGAATATCCCTGAACCATTTATGAACAGTAATCACCTCCGGTGATTTGTGAACAAGAATCACCTCCGGTGATTTCACCGATTGTGGCGTCGGATATTGTTATGATTCATTCATCCGGGGGTTGCGGGATCCTGTCCGCTTCCACCCAGGATTTCAGCAGGGTGAAGGCTACGGCCAGCACTACGGGACCGATGAATATGCCGACGATGCCGAAGGCGATGAGGCCGCCGATGACGCCGGCAAAGACGAGGAGCAGGGGGAGATCCGCACCTCTTTTGATGAGCATGGGGCGGAGGATATTGTCGAGGCTGACGATCCCTGCCGTCCAGACAAGGAGCAGCGAACCAGCGATGGTATGGCCGCTCCAGAACAGCCATACGACGGCGGGAAGCAAGACCAACCCCGGTCCAAGCTGAGCCAGACAAAGTAAGAACATTACCGCCGTGAGCGCCACGGCCGCCGGGACACCGGCCGCCGCCAGGCCGATGCCGCCCAGGAGGGACTGGGCCAGGGCTGTAACTACCACGCCCATGGCGACGCCCCGAATCGATTTTTCCGCCAGAAAAACGATCTCTTCGCCCCGCCGTCCCCCCAGGCGTCCGGCGAAAAGACGGATGCCCGCCGCCGCGACCTCCCCCCTTGTGTACAGGATCGCCGAAATGATCACGGTCAATAGAAACTGGGCGAGGATCTTCCCCAGGTTGCCGGCTTGGTCGATGAACCATTTGGCCGCCTGTCCCGAATACGGTTTGATCCGCGTGATGATCCCTTCCGGGCCGGCGGTCGCCAGGTCCTGCCAGGTAGCCGCAAGGTTGGAGCCAATCAACGGCACATTCTGAATCCAGGACGGAGGCGGGGGGATGGCCGCCGTACGGAAAGACGCCGCCACTTCGTCGATCCGGCGATAGTTGTCGGCAATGGTAGCCAAAGCCGCCCATAACGGTGCCACGAAGACCAGCAGCAGGCCCAGGGTCATCACCAGGGCGGCGAGACCCCGTTTCCCCCCCAGTATTTCCTGGGTGCGCAACATCAGCGGCCAGGTGGTGATCACGATCGTAGTCGCCCAGATGAACGGCGGCAGGAAGGGGTGAAGGATTACGTAAACAGCGATGATCAGGACGGCGATCAACAGCACCGTGAGGGTTATATGGGTTACGTCTTTGCGCTTCGATTCTTCCATGTTGTCCTGGACCAATAGAATGGATTGTCTCTCCCACATATCTTTTCTCTTTTGTCAACAGGAAAATCTTGTCAATTTCCTATTTTCATTGTAGATTACCATCCATAGGATTAAAAAAGAGCAATATATGAGGTTAGAGTAGGTATCGGATAAAATACCGACGTAAGCGACCTCCGCTTTTGAAAATAATGCTGGTAAAGGTTTGCTGGATGCCCCTTAACCCCGTTGCCTGTCCGGATTGCGATCTGCTCCAGAACATTCCCCGGCTGCCGCCGCGGGCCAAGGCTCGGTGCCGGCGGTGCGGCAAGGTTCTGGCGGCCAACAAACCGGGGGCCAATGAACGCACCCTGGCCCTGGCGATTGGAGCGGCGATAGTTTTTATCCTCGCCAATGCCTTTCCCCTCATGGGTTTGTCGGCGGCGGGCCGGGAGGTCGATACGACCATCATCGGCGGCGCCTGGGTGATGTGGCAGGAGGGCCAGCAGATGACGGCGGCGCTCGTCGCCATCTGCGCCGTAATTGCCCCGGCGGTATATATCGGGTTTACGATCGTCGTCCTGGTTGCCTCCCGATGGTATCGTCCCGCGCCGGCATGGGTGGGAGAACTGCTGCTGTGGGCGGAACTGGCCCATGAATGGGCCATGGCCGAGGTGATGATGCTCGGAATCCTGGTCGCCCTCGTCAAGATCGCCGATCTGGCCACCGTCATCGTGGGGGTGGGAATGTTCGCCACCGGGGCGCTCATTGTTCTCATTACCATGATTGCCGTCAATTTAGATCCGGAAGAGATTTGGGAACAGGTGCAATGGGTGGGCTCCGTTGAGCCGGCGCCGGTCGGCGGCCCGCAGGCAGGCGGCGATCGGGAGGCCAAGAAATGAGGGCCGGAGAAACATCGGCCATGAAAGCGGGTCTGGCGCTGTGCAGGCACTGCCGTTTGTTGTCCAGGATCGGGACGTCCGGGGCAGCGAATTACTGCCCCCGTTGCGGTCACGAACTCGCGTACCGGCGTCATGACGCAATCCAGCGCACCTGGGCCCTCATAATCGCCGCCGCCATCTGCTATCTTCCCGCCAACCTGATCCCCGTCATGAAATCAACAACCCTGGTCGGAGCTTCCGAGGACACGATCATCGGCGGGGTCATACTACTGTATCTGACGGGATCATGGCACCTGGCCCTCATCGTCCTGATCGCCAGCGTGATGATTCCCCTGGCCAAGCTCATGGCCCTTGCCTATCTGCTTGTTACGGTGCAGCGCCGTTCGGCGAAGAGCAACCGGGAACGGGTCCGACTTTATCGGCTTGTCGAATTCATTGGCCGCTGGTCCATGCTCGATGTCTTCGTCATTGCCTTCGTCGTCGCCCTGGTACAGCTCAAGCCCCTCATGGCGGCGCAGCCCCGGGCCGGCATATTATTCTTTGCCGCCGTGGTGATATTGACCATATTTGCGGCCCAAACCTTTGATCCCCGGCTCATCTGGGATTCCGCCGGGAGCATGGAGAAGCGAAATGAGTGAAACCAGCCAAACAGCCGACATTCCGGAGGCGACGACCGCACCGCGCAAACGTGCGCGTTTCTCCGTCGTCTGGATCATTCCCGTCATCGCCGCCCTGGTGGGCATCGGCATCGCCGTGGAGCGATTCCTGAACGAAGGTCCGACCATCAAGATCTCCTTCAAG
Source organism: Deltaproteobacteria bacterium (assembly GCA_029561465.1). GTDB lineage: Bacteria > Desulfobacterota > Syntrophia > Syntrophales > UBA8958 > UBA8958. The sequence continues at coordinate 11,116 of JAKQIZ010000076.1, forward strand.
GTGGCAGAGGGTGTCGAGGCCGGCAAGACGTTCGTCAAATACAAGGACGTCAATATCGGTCAGGTCACGGCGGTCAGTCTTTCCGAAGACTATTCCCACGTCGTGGTGACGGCCAAGATCGCCAAGAATGCCAAGAACCTCCTCGTCAAGGATACGAAATTCTGGATCATGCATCCCCGGATTACCATGAGCGGCGTTTCCGGCATGGGAACCCTGCTTTCCGGAAATTACATCGGCATTGAAGCGGGAAAATCCAAAGAGAAGGAAAAGGTATTCGTCGGTCTCGATACCCCGCCGATCATCACCGGCGCTGATCCCGGGCGGCAGTTCATCCTGAAGGCCGAAGATCTTGGCTCCCTGGGCTACGGCTCCCCCGTTTATTACCGCCGTCTGAATGTGGGCCAGGTCATCGCCTACGATCTGGCAAAAGACGGTAAAACCATGGAGATCAAAATCTTCGTGAATTCACCCTACGACAAATACGTCACAACCGCCACGCGATTCTGGGAGGCCAGCGGCATCGACGTCTCCATGGGAGTCAAGGGGCTGCTCGTCCGCACCCAGTCATTGGCATCGGTTCTTGCGGGAGGCATCGCTTTTGAACCCCCTCCCTACTCCCAGGCCGGTGCCCCGGCGGCGGAAAATACCGTCTTTGCCCTCTTCGATAACCAGGAGGCGGCGACGACGAAGCATGAAATGAAAGACGAGCCATTCATCCTCGTTTTCGATGAATCCATCCGGGGCCTGTCCATCGGCGCCCCGCTCACCTACATGGGGCTCGAGATCGGGGAAGTGAAGAAAATCGGCCTTCATTACGATCCGGATTCCTACACCTTCAAACCCTATGCCCTGGTGTCCTATTATGAGGAGCGCTTCTTTTCGCAACTTGACGATAGAGATAAAAAGGTCGCCATCCGCGATCATCCCGCCCAGGTCTGGCAAGACGACAAAAGCACCCAGAAGCTCATCGACAAGGGACTGCGGGCGCAACTGCGCCTGGGGAACATCGTTACGGGACAGCTTTACATCGCCCTGGATTACTTCCCCCGTGCCCCCAAGGTCCAGGTGGACTGGACGAAAAGTCCCCCGCGCCTGCCGGTTATGCCCAGTGGGATGGCGGAATTTCAGATGAAGGTCACGGGTATCCTGGACAAGATCGACAAGATCCCCTTTGATGAGATCGGCAAGGAAACCAAGGCGGCCCTGACCGGGCTTGATCAAACGCTCAAGGACGCCCGCAAGTTGCTGGGGCGCATCGATGCGGAGGTGGTGCCGGAGGCAAAGGCGGCGATGGAAAATTTGAAGCGGGCCGTGGCGTCGGCCGAACGGGTGCTGGCCAATACGGACAAAACCCTGGTGGGTCCCGATGCGCCGGCGACGCAGGAACTGCGGGAGGCACTGCAGGAGGTGTCACGGGCCGCCCGGGCCGTGCGGGTGTTTGTGGAGTATATGGACAAGCATCCGGAGGCCCTGATCAGCGGTAAAGCCAAGGAGAAGCCATAATGAAAAAACTCGGAATGTCCATAATCGCTTGCGTTTTCGTGGCGTTGATCTGCGGATGTGCATCCGTAGCCCCCCAGTTGTACACCTTGAGTCCCACCGCGGTGCCGTCAGGGGATGCATCGGATCTTGCCGTGACCGTCGGCCCCGTTTCCGTGCCGGAAGCCGTGGATCGCCCCCAGATCGTGTCTAACTTTACGCCCAATCAGTTGCGGGTCGATGAATTCAACCGCTGGGCCTCCCCGCTGAAGAACGACATCGCCCGTATGGTGGCCGAAAATCTCGCGGTGATCCTGGGCTCGCCGTATGTGTCCGTATTTCCCCAGTCGGTATCGGTTGCCCCCTCCTACCGGGTGGCCATCGACGTCGTGCGTTTCGAATTTGTTCCGGGATCGGAGGCCAGACTCGGCGCGCTCTGGTCGGTCCGATCCACCGCCGACGGAAAAATCCGTACCGGCGCCACGACCCTGGCGGAATCGATCCAGGAGGCGGCTCCGGCGGCCATGGTCGCGGCCCACAGCCGGATGCTGGGAGGATTGAGCGTTGAGATCGCCGCCGCCATCCGGACGCTGGCGGCGGGAACCCCGAAGGAGGCGGCGGGACCGGCCAAATAACCAAAAACGGCCTTCGCCGCCAGCGGGAAGTGGAAGTGGCTTGCCCCAAATCGGCCTCGGACGTTTCGAGAATGCCGTCCCCGAGGATATGTTCACTGGTCGTAGCCGAATTCCTTTATCAGCCGTTCGCTGTGGGTCCAGTCCTTCTGTACCCGGACGAACAGCGCCAGAAAGATCCGGGCGGCAAAAAACCGTTCCATTTCGAGCCGGGCGGCGGTGCCGATCATTTTCAACATGGCGCCCCGGCGGCCGATGATGATCTTCTTCTGCGAGTCTCGCTCCACATTTATGGTCGCCTCGATGCGGATCAGTTCCTTTCCTTCCTCTTCCTTGAAGGCATCCACGACGACGGCCGTGGCGTAAGGGATCTCTTTGTGGGTATAGGTGAGGATCTTCTCCCTGATGATTTCAGCGGCGATAAATCTCTCCGAACGGTCGGTGAGCATGTCTTCCGGAAAATAGGGAGGGCCGGCGGGGAGGAGTTCCCGGATTTCCTGAAGGAGGACCGGGACGCCGTCGCCGGTGCGGGCGCACAGGGGAATGAAGGCGCGGCAGGGGAAGATAGTCCGGGCCGCGTCGATGAGGGGCAGAAGGGCGGCTTTTTTTACCAGATCCGTCTTGTTGATGGCCAGGATTGCCCGTTGCTCGTATGCTTTAAGCGTTGCCAGCAGCGCCCGGTCCTCGGGGTGGATGTCCTCTCTCGCCTCGATGAGCACCAGCAGAACATCTACGTCTCCCGCCACGTTGCGCGCCGTTTTCACCATGGCGGCGTTCAAAGGCTTATGAGGATCGTGAATCCCCGGGGTGTCCAAGAAGATCATCTGGCCATCGGCCTGATGTTTTATCCCCATGATCCGGTTGCGGGTCGTCTGGGGTTTGGGGCTGGTAATGGCGATGCTCTCCCCCAGGATACTGTTAAGGAGGGTTGATTTGCCCACATTGGGCCGTCCCACGATGCCGATGAATCCCGATTTGAACATCTAAACCTCCTCTTTCAACCACAGAGATAATGGAAGTCCTGAACCGCCGTTTTGATTTCCAGAGTGGCGAGGCGGCAGTGGTTCCGTAAGAACTTGATGTTGCAATTTCCATGTCCGCGAAAGGAGCTTTCTTCCCCGGGGGGGACAAAAAATACCGCCTTCCGGCCCTCGAGATCGGCGCCCCCAATAAGGGCCAGGGTCCGTTCCCGCCAGCGCGCCGAGGCGACCAGTGCCCCGAAGGCGGGATGATAGGGGCCGCCCAGCACGGCGCCGGGTCCGCTGAGGATATCCGTTGCCTGAAGCCCCATGCGGATGATGGCGATCCGAGCTTTTTCCAGGATGTCCCAGGCCTGCCGGCAGAGATCGACGGCTTCGGGGAGAGTTAAAGGCACGTACCGCCCCTGAAGAAAATCCTCCGCCAGGGGGCTGCCGGCGAGGACCAGGGTGGGATGGATGCGTACGCCCCGGAGACCCAGCGCCGTCGTCCGGGAAACGGTATCCAGGAAGGCGCTGCCATCGTCGCCGGGCAGGCCAGCCATGAGATGGAGGATGACATCCAGCCCCCGGTGCTTCAGCATCGCCACGGCGGCGACTGCATCCCGGGCGGTATGCCCCCGGCCGGAGGCGGCCAGAACGCCGTCCTCCAGGGATTGGGCGCCGATTTCCACGGTCCGGACCCCGAATACCGCCAGTCTTTCCACGTCCTCGTCGCGCAGGCAATCCGGACGGGTAGAGACGCGGACCCCAATGACCGTGCCGTTTTCCATATGCCGCCGGGCCATGCGGAGGAGATCTTCCTGCTCTCTTATGGTCAGGCCGGTGAAATTGCCCCCGTAAAAGGCGATCTCCACCGGTTGCTTGGATTTTTTTCCGCGCGCCGCCGAGGCGAGAAACGCCCGTACCTTTTCGTGGAAATAGTCCGCCCCCAGCTCCCGGGGGTCAGTGCCGCCGGAGATCTCCTGATTGCAGAAGCGACAGCGGTGGGGACAGCCGCGGTTACGGAGAAAAAAGGGGATTATCATGGCTCGGCGGCGGCGTTGAAGAAATCCCAGGCCTTTTTAGCCGCTTGCTGCTCCGCCTCCTTTCTGCTCTTGCCGGCGCCGGTGGTCTCCATCATCCCGGCGATCCGGATTTCCACCGCAAAGGTCTTGTCATGGTCCGGTCCGGATTCGGACTGCAAGAGGTATCGCGGCGTCTCGTGAAACCGGTTCTGGCAATATTCCTGGAGGGCCGATTTGTAGTCCTGGAAATGGGGACCGGCGCCGCTGCCTTCGGTGATCAGTTGGGCAAACAGGCCCCTGATCAGCTCAGACGCCCGCTCATAGCCGCCGTCAAGAAAGACCGCGGCCATCAACGCTTCGAAGGCGTCGGCGAGGAGAGAGGATTTCTCCCGGCCGCCGGAGGACTCCTCGCCTTTTCCCAGGAGCAGGCACTCGCCCAGGCCGAACTTTTTTGCCAGGTTCGCCAGGCAGTGCTCGTTGACGACGGCGGCCCTCATCTTGGAGAGACGACCTTCCGTATAGGTGGGAAACCTGTTCATGAGCTCCTCGCTGATGCAGAGCTGCAGGACGGCGTCCCCGAGAAATTCGAGCCGCTCGTTGTCGGGGCAGGGCGCCGTGGGATTTTCATTTGTAAAGGAGCGATGGGTGCAGGCGTTCATCAGGAGACGGTGATCTTTGAAAACGTATCCGAGGGCCGTGGGCAGGTCCTGCCAGCGCGAGCGGTCTTCCCTATCCAAGGGCAGGAACCCCCCAAAGTGAGTTATCGTTGGCCAGGGCGGTAATTTTCGCCGGCAGGACGGTATTGGTCGTTACGGCGCTCCCTTTCTTGAAGACCACGGAAAGATAGTTGTGGGACAAGCCCCGAAGGCGGCCGCCGACCCGTTTTTCCCGCTCTTCTACCAGGATCGGCAGGACGGCGCCGACGAACCTTTCCATATGCTGCCGGCGTTTGTTTGCGCCCAGGTCCCGGAGAATACGGCAGCGCCTCTTTTTCTCTTCCTCCCGCACTTGATTGCCCATCCGGGCCGCTGCCGTTCCCGGCCGCCGGGAATAAGGGAAGACATGGAGGTAGGCAAACGGGGCGGAAGCAACCAAATTCATCGTATTATCAAAGGCTTTTTCATCCTCGCCCGGAAAGCCCGCCATTACGTCCATCCCGACGGTCATGTCCGAGCGCAGGGAGGCGGCCTTTTCCAGCAAAGCCTGGAAAAAGGTCCGGTCGTAGTTGCGGCCCATCCTGGTCAGGATGCCGTCATCCCCGCTCTGGAGGGGAATATGGAGATGAGGACATACGATCCGGGCGGTGCTCATTATCCCCAGGATCTCATCGCTGATTTCCCGGGGCTCCAGCGAGCTCAACCGCAAACGTTCGACAAGTTGATAGTCTTCCACGTGCCTCAATACCTTAGCCAGGGTGGAACCGTCCCGGCGGTCCTCGCCATAGACCCCGAGATGGATGCCCGTCAGCACCACCTCCCGATAACCGCGCCGGGCCAGGTTTTCAATGCGATTGATTACCTCCGACGCTCCGATGCTGCGGCTTCGCCCCCGGGCATAGGGGACGATGCAATAACTGCAGAAGGCATTGCAGCCGTCCTGAATCTTCAGGAAGGCCCGGGTGTGACCGGGAAAACGGATGACGGGGGGGATGTCCGCCTCCTGATAGCCGTCGATCGGTGCAACCTGTACCTCCGGTGCCGGGGACGCCCCCATCCCCTCCGGAAACTTTTCTCGTACGGCGGCGATTATTTCCCCCATCCGGTTTTTCTCCCCCATCCCGGCAACCACGGCGACCCCCGGCATTCCGGCAAAAACATGGGGTGCGGTCTGGGCATAACAGCCGGTGACAATGATGGCCGCCCGGGGGTTGAGCCTTTGCGCCCGCCGGATGATCTGCCGTGACTGATAATCCGCGCCGTTCGTGACCGTACAGGTGTTGATGATATAACAGTCCGCGGCGGCGTGGTAATCCACGAGGCGATAGCCTGCTCCGGTCAGACATTCCGCCATGGCCGCCGATTCGTATTGATTTACCTTGCATCCCAGAGTGGCGATGGCCACCTTGAGGAATGCCCCGACGGCCGCGGCGGGGACTTGAGATGTCTGATCGTTTGCATCATCGGTTTCCGCCGGGGCGGCATGAAAAACACCGCCCGATTCCGGGACGGACATGCAGGTCGTTTCCTTTAGCATAACATATTCTTTTCTATGATCTTTCCCATCGTTACCTGAAAGCTTAACCGCTCCACGATTCTTTTGTCAAGACGAAACGCCCATGACGGTATCCCTTAGTGAAGGGGGACGAAAGGGAAGCTTAATGTTCATAAAATGCCGGACCCCATCCCCACCTTAATCCCGCCCTTGAAGTGGATGAAAGGATGCTGGATTTTTTTTCCGAATTCCGTTAATAGGTACCGACAGAGAGGGTTTTGATCAGCGGTCCCTTTGTCCCAAACGGAAGGCGTTCATCCATGGAAGTAATATGGTCTTCAATCAATACCCATCAGTTTGCCGTAGTGGCGATCGTCGCCGTCGCCCTGATCGTAATCTACTTTCTTTTCAAGAACCTCATCAAGCTTGCTTTGCTTTTCCTCCTTGTCATGATCCTGGCCGGGGGTTATTTCTACCTTGCCGCTCCGAAGAAGTCTCCCGAGGACCTCAACCGGGCCATCGAGAAAACCCAGGAACAGACCGCCGAGATTATCGACAAGGGGAAGGTCGCTTATGAGAAGGGGAAGGAGGTTGTACAACGGGGCAAAGAACTTACCAACCGGTTCGGCAAGGTGATTGGCGGCAGCCCCGGCCGGGAGTGATTCCCGCGGCGCGAATATACCGGCCATACCGCGGATGTTTTGGTCTTGGGCGGCTACTCCGGTTTGGACGGAAGAACTAAAAGATGTTGACCTCCATGGCCCGCACCGGGCAGGCGGAGACACAGAGTTCGCACCCGTTGCACTTTTCGGGATCGAATACCACCTTCCGGGTGTCCGATTCGAAAGAAAGGGCATCGGTGGGACAGAAGGCCGTGCAGGCTCCGCAATGAACGCACTTGTCGGAATTCTGGTTGACGCTCTTGGATAAGGGCTCTACCTTGAGACCTTTATCCTTGAGAAAACGGATTCCGTCGTCGAAATTCCGCTGGTTGCCGCTCAACTCCAGGACGATTATGCCTTCCCGCTTGGGGAAGATCCGGGCCTTGAGGATGTTGAATACCAGGTCATGGGTTTTGACGAGCTGGCAGATAATCGGCTGGTCAACGTTGTCGGCCGTGTAGTGAATGACTATTTTTCTCGAGACGATTTGTTCCTCCGCCATGATCTCGCTCCCATCGGAATTGGTCGTGGCGATGTTAGGGGAACGCTCTTTTTTTGTCAAGGCTTTCATGAAGATCCTTTCATTTATCGGTTGTCCTTGCCGTTTTTGTCCTCTTCCCCGGCGCCGGCCGCCGGGGGAAAGATATCGAAGAACGGCTTGAAGGGATTTATAGGGTTGATCGAGGAATAATCGATGCCCAAATCCAGCCACTTTTTGAACTGATTGTCCGTCACGGAACGGTAGGACAGGTAGTTTTTGAGGATCTGTTCCAGGTATTGCTGAAAAAAGTCGTTGAGGATGTTTTCGCCGAACCGGATGAGGAGGTGCAGGAGGGGTACGGGGAGCAGAAAATTCTTTTTTCTCGATTCCTCAAGAATCACCTGGGTGAGGATAAAGGCGGTAACGTCCTCCCCGGTTTTGGCGTCCAGGACCTGAACCTGATGGTCCGCGCGGATGGCCCGGGTTATGTCTTCGAGGTTGACATAACTGCTCTTGGCCGTATCGTAGAGGCGTCGGTTGCCGTATTTTTTATAGAGGAGCTTTTCTGCCATAAGCACTTTCCTTACATACAGGATGTATTTAAGCCTTAGCAGGTGTCATGTTATAACGCAACAAAAAAAACTGTTTATGGGTGGAAAAGTGGTTAAGCGAAGGCCCTTGATTTGATAACAGCTCGATAGATAAAGTATAATTTTAGGACCGGCGGTGAATGCCCTGTTTGTTGCGGGCAAAAAATTATTTTGCAATGCAACATTTTTCCTTGACAAACAAAAAAGGAAGGCTATAATAGCCCAAAAACAAACAGGAGGTATCAAAAAATGGAACAGGGAAAGATAGCCAAGCAGATGATCGATTTTCACAAGGCCACCTTCGACAACACCTTCAATGCCATGTCGATTTTACAGGAACAGACGGAGCGGATGGTGAACATGTTCATCGAACAGTCTCCCTGGGTGCCCGAAGAGGGAAAAAACGCCATTCAGGACTGGGTGAAGGCCTACAAGAAGGGACGTATGGATTTCAAGACATCCGCAGACGACAGCTTCAAGAAGGTGGAAGATTTCTTCGCCGGGTTCAACAAGCAGGCCAAGGAAACAAAGGTAAAAGCGGGCAAGTAGCCTGAAATAATTAAAAGGAGGAATGAATATGGATCCGAAACAGATTTCCAAACAGATGTTCGATTTCAATAAGATGGCCTTTGAGCGGTCCTTTGCGGCCATGGTGGTCATGCAGGATCAGGCGGAGAAGATGTTCAATATGTGGCTCGATCAGAACAAGTGGTTCCCCGAGGAAGGGAAGAAGGCCATGTCGGAGTGGGTGAAGACCTACAAGAAGGGCCGGGAAGACTTCAAGTCCAAGGTTGAAGAGGGATACGACAAGATCGAGCAATATCTGGCGCCGACGGAAAAATAGGGCGTGTAGATAAAATTGATTTGGTTGCAAGGAACAATTATGATCTCCAAGTATCAACAACAGGTTTTGAAACGTGCCGCGTCTCTATATACGGACAGGTTAACCGAGACCCCCGAAAAAATGCTGGGCGTAGCCACGGATGTCCTCAAGGCCGGCCAGCTTTACGGACTGGGTGTCATGGCGTATTTCGCCGATTTCATGATTCCCTTCTGGACGGCGTGGCAGAGCTTCAACCGCCTGGAAAAGGAAAAGCTCCGCCGGACTTTCTTTCTTCAGAGCGTGGCCGACTATTACGAATTGATGCAATTCAACCTTCAAATCGCCGAGCAGGGCATGCAGGGCACCGTAAACGGTTTGCGAGATTTCTACCGGAAGGAAACCGCCCAGGCCCTCATGTCCCTGCTCAACAGCCTCTACGGTGAGAAAGAAGACGATGTAGGCAAATACGCCTCCCGACTGGTTCAACTCACCGACGGCGTCATCAACCGTTACCCCGAAGCAATCAAGAATATCGGCGGCGAATTCGGCTTCCACTTCGACGACGGCGGTTACATAAAGACGGCGGAGACGGACCGGTTCGTCCTGTATCAGGTCCTTCCCCGGGATAAAAGCATCACCCCCCGTAAGGATGGGAAACCGGTCATCATCATTCATCCCTATGTACTGGGGCCGAATATCCTGGCCTTTCTTCCGGACGAGAAGAAGAGCTATGTCCATGCCTTTGCCGATCAGGGCATCCCCACCTACATCCGGATCCTGAAGGATATCCAGACAACGGAGGCGGTACAGATCATGACGGGGGAAGACGACGCCCTGGATACCAGCCGATTCTGTGAACTGCTGAAGGCAACCCACGGCCGTCCCGTGACTTTGAACGGTTTTTGTCAGGGCGGTTTTATGGCCCTTCTGGACATACTCTCCGGCGAACTCGATGGCCTCGTCGATGCCTTGATCACCTGTGTCGCTCCCATGGACGGCACCCGCAGCAGATCCCTGGTGGAATACATGCAGCACTTGCCGGATCGGTTCCGGGACTTGAATTATGCCATCAAGAAGCTGCCGAACGGCAACGGCATCGTGGACGGCAAGGTCATGAGCTGGGTCTATAAATTGAAGAGTATGGAGAAGGAGGCCCCCTTCGTCACTTTTTACCGGGACCTGAGCAACGTTGGCGGGGAAGGGATCAGCAAGACGGCGGCGGCGATGAACCACTGGCTGATCTATGACCGGATCGATCTGCCGGAGGGCATTACCAAACTGAGTTTCGATTCCTATACGATTCCGGTGACCGAAGACGGCACCCTGCCGGTAAAGCTCTTCGGCAGGACCCTAAATTTCAAGGGGATACAGGAAAAGGGCATTCCCTGGCTGCTCTGCTACGCGGAACGGGATGATCTTGTGGACAAGGACGCTGCCCTGGCGCCTGTGGATTTCATCGACGTGGAAGTAACACCTTTTCCCAAGGGGCACGGGGCGATCGCGACCTCCTGGTCCGATCCGCGTTCCGCCTGCGCCCTCCACACCCGGTTCGGCAATGGTTGCCGGGGACCCGTGCGATTCCAGCTCGATCTGGAGGAAGGGAAGACAACGAACAATGGATCGTAATTTCTACGAGTTTTGGGGACAGATGTTTCTGAATTTGGCCAAGGGGCAGAAGCAGATCGAGGATTTTCGTAAATGGTTCGGCCAGGGGCTGATGGGTTATGAGTCCATGAATGCGATGTTCCGCAAGGCATACGGACTGGACCGGATCGAAGAAGAATCGCCGGATTATGCGGAAATCTGGAAGAAGTCGGTGGAGACCTTTCAGAAATCCTTTCGGGAGGGCCTATCCCTGATGGAGGTGGTTCCCAAAGGAGAATATGAAAAACTCGCGCAAAAGTGCGCCGCTCTGGAAAAAACCGTGGCGGAGCAGGAGGAGACGATTCGTACCCTGAAGCGTCTCCTCACCGAAGAGGCGAGCGGCGCTCCCGCCGCCGCCCTCGAGGATCTCCAGGGGCTGCTCAGAGATCAACAGACCCAGTTTCAGGAACTGGTGAAAAACATGACGCTCCTGTTCGAAAAGGAGCCGGTGGTCACCCGGGGGACCAAGAAGAAGGGGCACTGACTCCCCGCCGTTTTCCCCGTCACGTTCGGTCCATACTGTTTCCTAACTCGGAACGAATCAATCATCCGGCTGCATTCCCTGTTGCCGGATCGATATTATCTTCGCGATGCGAGTTTTGCTACCTGATAAGGCGCCCTATGGGGCGTGGATCGCTCTTCAATTCCGGTGGTTCATCATGTGGCGGTTTCAGGCCTTGGGAGGGCTTACGAGCGCCTCGCCGTCCAGGACGACGGTTCCCTCCTGATTCCGGCAGGTGGTTTGGAGTCGGAGCCTGTTTTTCTCCGTGATTACCTCCACGACCTCTACCCGCGCGGTGATCGTGTCCCCCATGCGGACCGGGGCGAGAAATTTCAAGGACTGGCTCATATAGATCGTTCCCGGACCGGGGAGTTGCATACCCAGGATGGCCGAGATGAAGCCCGCCGTCAATATCCCGTGGACGATGCGACCCTTGAAAAACGTCCCGGCGGCATAGGTCTCGTTGATATGGGCCGGATTCAAATCCCCCGTGATCCCGGCGTAGAGATAGACGTCCGTTTCCGTGACGGTCTTGGTAAACTCCGCCGCGTCCCCCACCTTTATCGTATCAATGGTTCGTCCCTTCATCTTCCTTTCCTCCCGTCTCGATTGTTTACCCGGCGGCGGACTTTCGCCCCCGCCGTTCCGCATGAACATCGGGCACTTTCCTCCCGGCGGTTAAAACCAGCATTTGTGGGTCCAGGTCGCCTCTTTCATGTCCCTCAGATCGTTCTGCAACATGAGATACATGCTGGCATTATGGATGGCCAGCCCCCCCTGATAGGCCAGAGCGGTAACGAGTCCGATCTCGTCCTCCGTGAATTCCCGCTTCTTGTCGCAGTAAAGACGCAGAACCCCGATGACCTCGTTCTTGGCCTTGATCGGTACGCAGAGGATGGAGACGATCCCCTCCTCTTTCTTTTCCTTCTTGTATTGCACCCCCTTGTCCGTATAGGCATCGGTAATGGCCACCGGTTTGCCGTTGAGGGCTTCAGCGATGCTCTTCTCGGCAGAAATAGGACCTTTTTTCAAATACTTGTCGCTCAAACCATAGCTCGCCACCAGTTGCAGCACCGTTCTTTCGTCGTTGAGGAGACGGATCGAGGCCGCTTTTACCCGCAGGGCCTTGGCCACTTCCTCGGTGAGGGTTTGCAGAATCGTCTTGATATCCAGACTGGCGGCGATATCGGCGGCGAGGTTCAGGAAGAGTTTCGTGTTGTCCCGCAGTTGATCGACAAGTTTCTTGATCTGGATGGCCCAGCCGCCCTGGCCGGCCAGGAGTTGCAGGAATTCAATCTCGTCTCTGGTGAATTCCCTGATTTTTGATGTGTAAAGAGTCAGGATGGCAATGAGTTCACCTTTGACCATGGCAGGAACGACGATAATGGAACCGATGCCTTCCGCTTTCTTGCCCTCCCGGTTTTCCAGGCGGATGTCCGTCGTGGCATCCTTGTAGTAGATGAAGCCATCCTGCTTCAGAATGGGGATGATCTTTTCGGCGTGTCCGTAACCGGCATGGAGATAGTCGGCGGACAGGCCACGCTGGGCGACGGCCTTGAAGATTTCCCGTCCCTCATCCGCCAAAAAGAGGCTGGCCGCCTTTGCCTTCATGGACCCAATGGCGCTGTCCACGATCAACTGCAACAGGGCGTCCATATCGGTGCTGGTGCCAAAGGCGTCACTGACTTTGATGAACGTCTTTAAATAACTGGTCTGCTTTTCCGGCATTTTCCTTTCCCCCCTTTAAATCGTATCCTGGATGATTTGTGTTAGCGATGGTTTGACGGTCTGCCTTTTCGCCGCTGATTGTTTTCTCCCCGACGCGCGGGCGACCCTCTTCGCCCTTGGCCTCGGACCGGCTTTGTCTTTCTCATCGGCCTTTCCTGCCGCGACGGCAAGGGCGTCCATGACCGGTTGCGCCGTTGCGGCCGTATCCACAGTGTAGGCCGCCGGGAATTTTGCTTCCCCGTCCCGTTCCCGAAGCCACCGGACGATCTTGGGGGCAAATTCCCGCTGGCACTTGGAGCTTACGTAGATGCCGATATGTCCCGTGTCCAGGGTAATATCCTCCGTATCGGTGCTGCCGACACATTTGGTAAGCATGCCGCATGCCTCCGGGGGAACGAGATGGTCGTACATTCCATAAAAGTTGAGGAGCGGCATGGTGATGTTCTTCAAATCGACGTGCCGGCCGCCGATTTCGAGCTTATTCTGGATCAGGAGGTTCTTCTTGTAGAAGTCGGAGGCAAACTGGCGGAAGGTCTCGCCGGGAACATCGGGGCTATCGAAGATCCATTTTTCCATCCGGACGAAGTTTTCCACAAAGGACTTGCTTCCCATGTTTTCGAAGAAGCCCACATATTTATCGATCATCAACCGGGCCGGATTCAGGAGTAGGAAACCGATGTTCATCACGTCTCCGGGCAGATTGCCGAAGGCGTTGATCATTTTGTCCGTGTCGATGGCCCGCATCCAGATGTGCAGCAGCCCCTTGTCCGTATCGAAGTTCGTCGGCGTAACGGTGGTGATGAGATTTTTGATCTTCTCCGGATGGAGGGCGGAGTAAATGACGCAAAACGTGCCGCCCATGCAGATGCCCATGAGATTGATCTTGGGAGCGCCCGTTTCCTCCCGGATGAACTCGACGATATTGTCCATGTAGCCGTTGACATGGTCGTCGATGGTGAGAAAACGGTCCTTCCTGGTCGGGTAACCCCAGTCGATCATGTAGAGGTCGACGCCGCTGTTGAGGAAGGTCTGGACAACGCTCCGATCCGGCTGGAGATCCAGCATCGTCTCCCGGTTGATGAGGGCGTACGTTACCAGCAGGGGCGTCTTCATGGTAATCTCCCCGGGGGTGCGGTAGTGCTTCAGCTTGACCCGGTCCTCTTCGTAAACCACATCGTAGGGAGTCATGGCCAAGTTGGATTCCAGTGGGCCCAGGAGGACCTCCGACGCTTTGGTGACTGTTTCCTGCGCCTTTTCCGCCTCCGAGGCGATATTGGCTAAAATGAGATCCAGGGATATCTTGGGTTGTTCCATTGTCGTCACCTCCTTCAATAGGGGTTATTTCTTTTCTTTACTTTTTGCGCCCAGTTCCTTTTCGAGAACCCGCACGCGTTTCTTCAGCAGGTAGAGATCCTTGTAGATGTTGTCCATATCCCGGTTGGTGGGCACGGGTAGGGACTGGAGGAGATCCTGCAAGACCTCGTTTTTGGCGTTCGCGAAGTTTTCCACCTGGTCGAGCATCTCCCGGAAAGCCGCCAGGTATTCCGGGGATTTGAAGAGGTTCATGTAATGCCCTTCGAGGATCTTTACCCAAAGATTGTAATACTCTTTGGCCTTTTCCGGCACCTTTCCCTCCTTGGATAGCTCTTCCACCTGGTCCTGGAGGACCTGCATGGATTTTTCCATCGGCAGATAGAGGAGGTAGAAGAACTCCGACAGGGCGGCCTGGAGGATGTTCGCCTGATCCGCCAGGCGATTCATCCGTTCCTGATAATACCGGGTCAATCCCAATTGCGGGATCTGGAAATATTGGCGAAATTCCTCCTCGTATATTTCCCTCCAGAGCTTGAAGACGTCCTGATCCAGGTTCTCGAACTGGTAGGCCTCGGTTTTCTGGCCGATCTTGCCGGCCTTTTCCATGGCCTGCTTCTGGATCTTCGCCGACGCCTCCCACGACGCCCGGACAATCTTCAGGATGAATTCCGGCATGGTGTTGAGCCCTTTGAGTACGGCATCGGCAACTTGCGGATCGTTGAACGTCGTCGAGACGGACTGCATCCTTTTCAGGGCCGCTTCCATTGATTCGGCGTAACGGTTCTTGATTCCCTCCCCGACTTCGGATACCTTGAAGGCGGGTGCGGCGGTGGGGACGGCCTTGAGCATGGACGTCCAGAAGTCCGTGGAGGCCTTCATCCAGTCCTGCATCACGGCGTCGAGATTGATCTGGTCCGACTTTTTCTCTTCCATATTGGACACCTCAAAAAATAAAGAAAGCTGATAAGGCTGTCGCCTGTTAATAATCGGGGGGTATGATTGAAAGCTGTACCCTATAATATGATAAAAAAGCCTCCAGTGTCAATAGTGGTTAATTCTAATGAACGGCGGTTTTCCTACTTTTTTAAGCTGGCATCCTGTTTTGTATTGTATCGGTCAAGGATGCGAAGATACCGGCGTCCCTGACGCCGTTTCAATCCTGAAGCAGCTCCGCCCAGGGCAGCGCGGGAAAGGTGTTATGGAGGGAGTGGTCGTCTTCCACGAGGTGGTAGCGGAGATCGGAAAAGACGGCTTCCGCCACTGGCCACACTTCGTTCGTGGGGACCACGTCGTCCTGATCTCCGTGATAGAGATGGACGGGAATGGTTAAGGCGTGACTCGTATAGGGGGTAAATTCCTCTAGATTGATGGCCGGGGCCAGGAGGATCAAGCGGCGAACCCGCTCCGGATGGCGGCAGGCGTAAATAGCCGCCATAAGCCCCCCGTAACTGGAGCCCACAAGAATCAGGTCCTCCTTCACTGCCAATACCGCTTCCAGCTTCGTCATTCGCTCTTCGAGCGAACCGGTGTAATCCTCGATGATCATCCCGGGGTACGATTCCCGGAAATAGACCCCTTTTGTACCCTGACTGGTGCTTTCCAGCCCGTGAATGAAAACCCTCGTTGCCGCCATGACCTGCCTCCCTGTTTTCAGCCCGACGCCTGTCCGCTCCGGGCCACGGATTCTTTGCCGTTCCCATATCATCTTTGCCGTCAAACGGGAATAGCTACTTGTGGCGATTCCGGACCGATTCCGGACCTGACGCGGGATTGGAGCCGGCGCCAATAGCGACGTATGTAATCGAGGACATTGTGCCGCCGGGACAAAGATTTCCGGGTTCGGTATCCCTTCCCTCACGTTGCTTTCGGATAACGAGTGTGGTAGAAATCCCGGAGCGAAAACATTGGAAAGGTTTCATTCATGGCGCGTATTGTCCCCTTTCGGGCCCTCCGTCCGGATCGTCATTATGCCGCCCGAATCGCGGCTCTCCCCTACGACGTCATCGACGTGGAGGAGGCCCGGGAGATAGCCGGCGGCAATCCCTGGAGTTTTCTCCACGTGGAAAAATCGGAGATCGATCTTCCGGACTACCCTCATGTCGAGGAGGGGTCGGTCTTTCAGACAGCCGCCCGGAATCTGGAGAAGATGCGGGAGAAAAATATCCTCTGCCAGGATCCGGAGCCCTGTCTGTACGTTTATGCCCAGGAAATGGCCGGCCGTCGCCAGTACGGCATCGTCGCCGCCGTCAGCGTTCGGGAATACGAGGCGGGGCTGATCAAGAAACACGAACATACCCGGGCGGACAAGGAGCAGGAGCGGATCGGACACGTGGATGCCGTCAGCGCCCAGACGGGCCCGGTTTTTATTGCCTACCGGAAGCGAGGGGACATCGACGCCATCGTAAGTCGGATCGCCCAATCCCCGCCGGAATACGATTTCGTCGCCTCCGACGGCATTGCCCACCGGGTCTGGGTCGTTGCGGATCCGGCGGCGGGGAGATTGACGGCCGCTTTCGCTCAGGTGCCGGCGCTTTACATTGCCGACGGACATCACCGGGCGGCGGCTGCCGCCGCTGTAGCCCGGAGACGCCGGGAGCGGGATCCGGTCCCTTCCCCTGATCGACCTTATGAATCATTCCTGGCGGTCCTTTTCCCCCACGACCAGCTCCGGATCATGGATTACAACCGTGCCGTAAGGGATCTCCACGGGCTTTCCGGCAGCGATTTTTTGGCGCGAATTTCCGAGAATTTCAAGGTCTTCGCCGATTTCTCGGACCGTTCCCCCCGCCGCCGCCGCGAATTCGGCATGTATCTGGATGGCACATGGCGGCGCCTCGTCTTCCGTAAGGAATTGCCGGTTTCCCCGGACCCGGTGCGTGCCCTGGACGTTTCTATCCTCCAGGACTACCTTCTGGGCCCGATTCTCGGCATCGGCGATCCCCGGACGGACCGGCGCATCGATTTCATCGGCGGGATTCGGGGGATGGAGGAACTGGAAAGGCTTGTAGATTCCCGGCGCTTTGCCGTGGCCTTTTCCATGTACCCCACGACCATGGGGGAGCTTATGGGGGTTGCCGACACCGGTCTGGTCATGCCCCCCAAATCGACCTGGTTCGAACCGAAGCTCCGCAGCGGTCTGTTCGTTCACCTCATCTGAAGGGTTCCGACGGAGGCGACGATGGGATGGGGCGGCGCTTTCCGGGAGCCGGTTTCGTTGTTGCGCGTCCGGATCGGCGGACCTTTGCCGCCGGTGCCCGGATCACCACCGGAGGGGATGGATGAAAGACAGCCGGCCGCGTTGAGCCGGGAAATCAATGGGAAGGCTGGGGATGGCGAAAACGGGCCGTACGTATCCGACCGATAACCGGCTTAGGGAGGGGGAAACGGTGGATGAACTCCTGGGAGGGCGTCTGTGGGTCATCCAGGAGCGCTGGGGCTATCGCTTTTCCCTGGACGCCCTACTGTTGGCCAATTTCGTCCGGATGAAAAATGGCGCCTCCCTACTGGATCTGGGGACGGGAAGCGCCGTGATCCCCATGCTCCTGTGCCGCCGTTGGGCCTGTACCCGGGCCGTGGGGGTGGAGATCCAGGGCGAACTGGCCGACATGGCCCGGCGAAGTCTGGAGCTCAACGATCTCACGGGGGCGATTACCATCATTGAGGGCGATGTCCGGGACGTGGCGAAGTTGGTCCCGTTCCGATCCTTCGATGCCGTGACCTGCAACCCCCCCTACCGGAAGTTGCGCTCAGGGCGGATCAACCCCTTGGCGCAGAAGGCCCGGGCCCGCCATGAACTCTTCGGCGACCTGGGCGATTTCCTCCGAGCGGCCACCCACGCCGTCCGTCCGAGCGGCCGCGTCTTTGCCATCTATCCCGCCCGCCGGCTGGTGGAACTGATCTTCCAGATGCGCCGTCACCACCTGGAGCCGAAGCGGCTCAGGATGGTCCATTCCCGGCGTGAAACGGCGGGGGAATTCGTCCTGGTGGAGGGGCGTCCCGGGGCGGGGGAGGAACTGACGGTGCTACCGCCCCTGTTTATCTACGCGGCGGAACAGGAATATACCGCGGCTATGGAGGAGATCTTCAGCGATCTTTGCGTTTTTCCAGAAAGCGCCGGCGGCTGATGGCCCTCGTCATCACCCGCCGGAGTATCTCCTGCAGTTCCGGGTCGGAGACGGTGGCCAGGCTCTCTTTCATGAGCCGTTTGTCCCGGGCGTTCAGGCCGGTGATCTTATCGGTGGGGGCAACGGTCTCACCCTGACGGACCGGCGCCGCTATGACGCCTATGGATAGATGCAGCTCTCGCACCGTTCCTTTCCCGTAGAGCTCGTTGAAGCGCTGAAGGATCTCCTTTTTCAGGAACTGGAGATGGTGAATCCAGACCGAAGAAGACACTTTGACGAAGAGCGTGCCTCTTTTGATGTTTTCCGGGGCCGTTTGGGCGGCGATCCCGTCTCCCACCGCCTCGTTCCAGACCCGGCGCAGATAGGGGTCGCCGGTGGTCAGGGGAATCCCCTGTTTTTTCATGACCTTCTGGAGGATATCGGCGAGGGGAAAGGGTTTGAATTGAGAACGCCGGCGCGCCATACATCAGCTCCTCATTTAACACAAAACGGGCATTAACCCGGGGATTTTCCCCCGGGATATTTATATGAAAATACGGTTCGCGGCGGTGATCCAAATCACCGGCAGCGATCCGGCACAGGAGGCGATATGTCTTTAGATGATCTGCTTGCCCAGGTCAAGCAACATCCCCGCTATCCGGAGGTCGGGATGATCCTCTGCCATAACGGCGTGGTCCGCGCTACCTCCCGGGACGGACAACCGGTGAAGGAACTCACCGTCAAGGCCGACCGCCGCCGTCTGGCGGAAATCATCACCGCGATCAAAAACCGCCCCGGCATCGTGGAGGTCCTGGCGGTGGTACGGGAAGGGACCATCCGGGTCGGTGATGACGTCATGTATGTCGTCGTGGCCGGGGACATCCGGGAAAATGTGTTTCCGGCCCTGCAGGATGCCGTGAACACCATCAAGCGGGACGTAACGAAGAAAACGGAACGTTAAAAAGGGCATATCTCTGTTCAGCGGCCGCAATGCCGCCGCAGCCCGTTGCGCTTCCGCGCCGGTGCGCCGCCGGATTGTCGCGGCTCATCCCCGGCAGGCGATCCCTGCCGCCACCGCTTGTTTTCCGCCGCTCCCGGCAGCAGCCGCCAAAACCAGGTGGGCAATGTAGCCTTCGTCCGATGATGATGACCGCCGCGGTCTACAGGATTTTTCTCAGTTCCTCCACGAAGACCTCGTAAGTTCCCCGGTCAAAGAGAACGAAACGGATCAGCTCGATATCCTCGTGGCTCCGCAGGTATTCCACGGCCGTTTTCAGGGCGATGTGGGCCGCCTCGCCCAGGGGATAACTGTAAACCCCCGTGCTGATCGCCGGGAAGGCGACGCTTTTCAACTTCCGGGTTGACGCCAGCTTCAGGCTTTCGGCGTAAGCGCTCCGGAGCAGGTTTGCCTCTCCCCGGCCGCCGCCCCGATAGACCGGCCCCACTGTGTGGATGACATACCTGGCCTTCAATTTGCCGGCCGTGGTAATTACGGCCTGACCGGTGGGACAGCCGCCGATCTGCCGGCATTCGTCCATGATGGACGGCCCGCCGGCCCGGTGGATGGCCCCGTCCACGCCGGCGCCCCCGGCCAGGCGGGAGTTGGCGGCATTGACGATGGCCTCCGTTTCTTCCCGGGTGATGTCCCCCTGGACCAGGGACAGGGTGCCCTTGTTGACCTTCACTTCCATAACGATTACCTCCCGGCCATAGAGATCTTTACCGCCAATGGAAAACCTGTCCGCTGGCGGAAAAATAATTTTTCCAGATATCCCTTTATTGTATGAGGGATTGATAAGAAATCTAACCCGCTGTGCCGCCGGATGCAAGAAAAAAACGCCGGAAAAACAATATAACCCTTAGGTGCTGCCGGTATTAGGGCGGGCAGGAAAAATCGTGGATGGTTACCCCTATCCGTCCGATAACGATGCTCAACTGGATAAGAGCCGACCAGTCCTGTCCGTCGGCCAGCTTGATATGGGTGGCGTCTACCCCCACCTGATTGAAGGTGGGATCGACGGCAATCCATCCGTCCAGATAGCTTTCCGCCCAGGCATGATAGAGAAATCCCATCCCCTCCATGTAGACGATGCCGCCGACAACCCGGCTCGGTATTCCGGCGGCCCTGGCCATGGCTGTGTAAAGCATCGTGTGGGCTTTGCATTCGCCCCGGCGGTTGTGGAGGACTTCAAGCGCCGAATAACTGTCAACCGCCTCGTCCCGCACTTCCGCAGCCACCCAGCCGGCCAGGCGCACGACTTTTTCCCGGGGGGTGCGGGTCCCCGAGACAACGGCCGCCGCTGCTTTTCTGATTTCCGGGCTGTCGCTCTCGATGTGGCCGGAGGGCGCAAGGTAGCGGCTGCGGTCCCGGAGCGGCAGGGCGCTTTTCCGCAGGTCTGCCGGCATGGGCGCCGTTTTCCGAATCCGGTATATTCTCACCGTTTTCCCCTCGTGCAGTGTTTCCACAACTTCCTGATAAGACTCCCGGAGCGGGGGCAGCAATCCGGAAATCCCTGCGACGGCGGCTTCCAAAGTGGTGGCTGTTCTGGGACAGGTTATCGGTTTGTCGGTCTTGATCACGCTGAAGTCGTAAATCAGATCTTTCTTGCTCAGACTTGCTTCGGCCAGGAATGACTTCGCATTTTCTTCACTTTCCTTGAAGGTGATCAGGACCCCGCTCATGCCGAGCTCGAAGATTGTTTCCCCCCGGCAGTTGATCCAACTGGAGACGGTATGGCCCAGCATGCCGGTTTCCACCTTGAAAGCGGGTTCGAGATCCAGTTCCCGGCTCTCTTCGAAAGATACAATCGACTGGGATACTCCCGCGATGGACTGAGTCTGCGGATCGTAAACCGAATATTTATAACCGGTTCCCAATTTCATACCCTGAAGGACCGGATAAAGGTTGATGACACTGCTGGGATATAAAGGGGAGTCAAGAATTGTCTCAATCTTTTTAGTCACCCCGCCCGATCGCTGCTCTACAGACAGGCTGCCGGCAGCGACGGCGCCGGTGAGGATGAGTTTCTTTTCTCCCACGTCTTGTTCATAAAGAAATGATACCAGGGTGAGATCGGGATTGACGATATCCACGCTCTTCATGATAATTTTCTTATTCAGGCCGAGAAAGCGGATACGCAGGTTTGCCTCCGCGGTGACCCGGTAGGTTATGGCTCCCGCGACCGGTTCGATCTTCATATGCAGGAATCCCACCTTTTCGCCATTGAAGACAAAGCCATGCCAGGATTCACGTTCGGGAAGATTTCCCAGTTCCTTGATTTGGCATGGATCCGTCGGGGGCGAAGCAGGTCGGAAGTAGCGGGCCGTGCACCCGTTGATCAGCATCGTGGCCATGACGATGACCAGGATGAGATGCAGATAGCCGGCAGGCTGCCCGGAGCACTTTGCGGCGGGCGGGATTTTCGTGATGGTAAGCAAGCGCTTCCCTTGCTGTGGATAATTGATCATGCCTGACGGAAATCTCAAAACAAAAGTACCCTCCGGCAAACCCGTTCGCAACCGTGAGGATCTTAAAAAGAAAACACGTTCATTCATGAGAACCCTGCTGAAAAGACCCGCTCATGTCAAAAGCTACTTCAAACATCCCAAGGTGCTCTATGCCGCATAATGAAATTCATATGTTCAATTGCCGGATTAATAATTTCTCTTCAAGGCCTCAACGCTGGCGATTATTTTCTGCAAAGACGATCCCGGACCGAACACCGCGGCGATCCCCGCTTTTTTCAAAATCGGCACATCGTCCGGCGGCACGGTGCCGCCGAATATCACCTTGATGTCCTGCGCCTTTTCTTTTTTCAGCAGTTTCACGACTTCCGGCGCCAACATCAGGTGGTTGCCGGAAAGGGAACTCAGCCCGATGATGTCCACGTCTTCCTGCAGCGCCATTTTGACGATGTTGGCGGGCATTTGATTGCCCCCGTAAATCACTTCCATCCCCGCATCGCGCAAGGCCCTGGCCACAACGATACTTCCCCGCCAGTGGGCATCCATCCCCAGACGGACCATCAATATGCGAATCCTTTGTTTTTTCATTATCTCGCTCCCTGATATCATTTTTTTTAAAAAAGTCGTTAAAAAAGAGGCGGCTCCCAGACCCCGTAAACACGTTTCAGCGTCCTGGAAATTTCACCTTCCGTAAGGAAATTTTTGACTTCACCTACCATCAGTTTCATCAGATTCTTGTTTCTTTCGCAACAGCCGGCGATGGCATCCAGAGATTTGGCCACGGCCCCGGCATTTCTCGTTTTTTTGATTTTCTTCAGTTTTCTTGTCTGCACCTTTACGGTTTCCGGTGAAGAGAAAAGCTCGATCGGCAGCACTTCGTCCTCGATCTGGTAGCAGTTCACGCCGACGATCGGCATCGCGCCCGATTCCACATCCAACTGATATTTATAGGCGGCGGCCGCGATCTCTCCGTGTATCCAGCCCTTTTCCACGGCCTTCACCAAACCCCCGATCCGATCGATATCGTCCAGGATCCTGAGCACTTCCGCTTCCATGCTGTTGGTAAGGGATTCCAGATAATATGAACCGCCCAAGGGGTCGATGGTGTTGGTAACTCCCGTTTCGTTCCGGAGTATTTGCTGGGTGCGCAATGCTGTTACCGATGAGAGTTCCGTGGGCGTGCATAAGGCTTCATCGTAGGCGTCCACATGGACAGACTGGGCGCCGCCCAGCACGGCGGCAAGGGCATGGTAGGCGGAGCGGGCGATGTTGTTCAGCGGCTGTTGGGCGGTGAGGGCCACGCCGGCAGTCTGCACGTGAAACCGGAACATGAGCGAGCGCGGATCCTGGGGGTGATATCTTTTCTTCATGACATGGTAGTAGACCCTGCGGGCGGCCCGGTATTTGGCGATTTCTTCAAAGAAGTCGTTGTGGGCGGAGAGGAAAAAGCTGAGTCGTTTCGAAAAGTTGTCTATCTTCAGACCCCGGGCGAGCATATCCTCGGCACAGGCCAGCGCGTGAGCGATCACGAAAGCGATTTCCTGCGGCGCTGTGCAACCTGCTTCGCGATAATTATATCCGGCAAAACTGATGGGATTCCATTGCGGAGCGTATTTTGTACAGAACTCGATGGCGTCGCAACTGATTTTGAAAGAAGCTCTGGGGGGCAGCACCCCCGGGGCGATGGTGGTTGCCGTTTCCATCAAAAAATCATTTTGGCTTGTTCCGGCCAAGTTCGCGAGCGGAATGCCGCGGTCGAGAGCGTTGGCAAAATACATGGATTGCACGGAAATATTGCAGATCGGCTGGCAGGTTACCAGCGAGACGCTTACCTTGTCGATGGGAATATCATCGAAAAGGGTGCGCATGTCGCCGATCGTATCAATCGCCACCCCGCCCCGGCCGACGTCGGCGTAAACATCGGGATCGTCGCTGCTGTAGCCCCGCAGCGTGGGATAATCGAAAACCCCGTTTATCCCGGTGGCGCCCTGCTGGAGCAGGAACTTGTAGCGCTTGTTGGTTTCCTCGGGCGGACCGAATCCCGCCAGTTGCCGGTGCGTCCAGGTCCGGCCGCGATACATCGTGGGATGAACTCCCCGGATGAACGGCCCCTTCCCCGGATACCCCAGGTCGCGGAGATAATCCAGGCCGGCCACGTCATCCGGCGTGTAAAGAGGCTTTACCTTGAATCCGGATAATGTTTCATACTTGTCTTTCAGCCGTTGCTGGCATGAATACGAGTTCTCCTCCCAATCCGCGGTTTCCCTGGCGACCTCTTTAATCCTGTTTTGATTAAAAATGCCCGTTTTCACGATAGACCCTCCTTTGCATAATTTGAGCGTCTTTTTTGCACATAATATGCCAGGGATTTTTCAGGACAGTGTTTCCCGCGGGGAAGGTCAGAACTTTATTCCGGATCAGTATTTTATGCTGTCTTCAGCTATGCTCACGCACTTGAAGGTATCCTTAGGGTAGGGCTTTTGTGAAATATTTTTACATCGGCGGTGAAATTATTTCACTTGTCCGGCAGCCGGTGCTTATTCATTAGATACCGCAGTGAAAAACGATCCAAACGCAGCAGTTTTGCCGCTTCCGTCTTGTTCCCTCCGGTCTTGAGCAGCGCCTGCTTGATCAGTTTGCTCTGTAATGCCGACGTGAGTTCCTTGATGTCCAATCCGGAATCCGGCAGGTTAATTTCCGCTGCTCCGGTTACGGGGTCTGCATAGCTCTCATCGGTGATTTCCCGCGGCAAGTGCTTGAGCAAAATAATCTCGGGATTGTCGATGATCATGATCCGCTCCATCGTGTTCCTTAGCTCCCGGACGTTTCCGGGCCAGGAATAATTCAACATGGCGGTGATTGCGTCTTCGCTTATGCCCTTCACATTCTTTCTGTAGTCGTTATTGAGGAGATCAAGGAAATATCTCGCGGTCGGAACGATATCCTCCTTTCGCTCCCGTAGCGGCGGGATAAAAATTGTCAGGACGTTTAAGCGGTAATACAGGTCCTCGCGGAATTTATTCTGGCGGATTCGCTCCTTGAGATTGTGGTTGGTCGCGGCAATTATTCGGGTGTTTACCTGAATCGTCCGCTGCCCACCCAGGCGGCGAAACCTCTTTTCCTGCAGAACGCTTAACAGTTTCGACTGTATGATCAGGTCCATATCGCCGATTTCATCGAGAAACAGTGTTCCTCCGGAGGATTGTTCAAAAAGGCCTTTCCTGGCACGCTTGGCATCGGTAAACGCCCCCTGCTCATAACCGAACAACTCACTTTCCAGGAGGGAATACGGGATAGCCGAGCAGTTGATCTCGATGTATGGCCCGTTCAGCCTGGGGCTGCCGTAATGAATCGCTTTTGCCACCAGTTCTTTGCCGGTTCCGCTTTCACCATGGATCAGTACTGTTGACGATCCTATTTGCGAGACCTTCGCGATCGTCTCCTGGATGTCCTGCATGGCCCGGCTCTGACCGATGATCCTATCCGGTTTGAACAGCGATCTGTTCCTGTCTCTGAGTTCGTTAACTTCCGTCTGCAGCTTTTGGGTTTCCAGTGCCAGCTTTATTATGGTGGAGATGTGCCTGGATTTGAACGGCTTGTTTATGTAATCAAAAGCACCGAGCTTCATTGCGGCCACGGCGTTTTCGATGGACCCGTAGCCGGTCATCATTATTACGGTGCATTCTGGGTTTAAGGCCTTGATCTGCTTCAGAACGTCTATGCCGTTGCTGTCCGGCAGTTTGAGATCCAGCAGGACAAGATCGACACTTCTTTTTTTCAGGACGGCAATGCCCTGTTTGCCGTTTTCGGCGGACAGGACATCATAACCTTCGTCGCTCAATGTCAGTTTCAGGGAATCTCTAATGAGCTTCTGGTCGTCTATGATCAGGATGGTATTCATATTCCGCCCCGCTTATGCATCCAGGTATTCAACAGCTTTTCTGCAGTCACAGGGCAGGATTATCGTAAATTCCGTCCCTTTGCCAAGTTCTGAATCGACCTTCACAATCCCGCTATGCTCCTTGATTATGCTGTGCGTTATGGACAGCCCCAGCCCCGTTCCTTCATTGTTTGTCGTGAAGAATGGATCGAAGATACGGCCGATATTTTCCGTTGCGATACCCACGCCGGTGTCGCCGATGGTTATCTCGATGCGTCTCTCCGGGTCGCCGGAGCCGGAATCGCCGGTTAGTTCGGCGGCCTTTATGGTGAGATTTCCACCTGACGGCATGGCCTTTATCGCATTGATGACAATATTCAGTAATCCTTGTCTGATCCGCTCCTGATCCACGTACAGGCCGTCTATGTCATCGTCAATTCTGATGAACATTTTTATGCCGCGGTGATTGCACTGCTCGTTTATGAGCAGATAGATACTGTTGATAATATTCCTGATGTCGGCAAGTTCGAAGTTGAACTTTTTAGGACGGGCGAAGGTGAGCAGATCGGAAATCAGTTTTTCCAGCCGCTCTATTTCCCCATTTGCCTCATTGATAAGTTCAAGGTCCCTCCGGGGCAGTTTCTTGCGGCTCAAGAAATCCAGCACCACGCCGATCCCGGTCAAGGGGTTGCGAATCTCATGCGCTATGCCGGCGGCAAGCTCGCCTAATGATATGAGGCGGTTTACCCGCTGCAGGTACTCGTCGCGTTTCCTTTCCCCGGTGATGTCCTGGATGAGAAACATGAAGCCGATAAGGCTTTCCCCTTCGTTCATGATATGGGAAGTGGTGACATTTAAAATCTTGTCATCCGGATTCAGGGTGAATTCCATCCCTTTCATGTTGTGCAGATGAAAGACAGCTTTCCTTGTGCATTCAATCCATTCCGGCAGGGGGAAAATCTCCCAGATAAATCTGTTGATTAAAGTATCCTTCATCATGCCGAACATTTTTTCCACAGCGGGGTTCAGGGAGGTTATCCTTCCCGTAATATCTACCGTCAGAATGCCGTTGATCGAGCTGTTTAAAACATTTTCCGAGAATTTTTTCTCGTTCATCAAATCCTGCAACAGTTTCGAATTTTCGATGATGATGCTCGCATAATTGGCTAAAATGGATAGTGACTCGAATTCTTTCTCGTTTATTTCCGGCTCCCCGTGTTTCTTATCGACGCCCAGAATGCCGATGATGTCCCCTTTGATCTTGAGAGGCACATACAATGTGCATCCGCGACCCATCCGGGTGGTGACCCTGCGGTCGAGATCCGTCAAATTGTCTGATGAACTGAAATTCTTCACTAATACCGGTTCGCCGGTGACGGCTACTCTTGTTTCTATGCAATCGTGCTTCTTAATGTCGAAAGGTCTTTCCTTTACGTAGTTCTCGGTTTCCGGGGAAAAGCCGGTAATGTACTTGCATTCAAGCTTGTGGTTCGTCTTGTTTAAAAGATAGACTGAACATCTGTTGAAGTTGAGGTCCTGTGTCACCGTCTGCACTATCGCTTCGACGACCCTATCCATTGTCGCCGGCTCGGTCAGCAGCGAACTTATTCTGTATACATGGGATAAGATCTGGTCGGTGAATTCGTAACTCATAACATATAAAAATGACTGGTGACGTTATCAATTAACTTAATTCGTGGCCGGGCGGGAGTTGGCGGCATTGACGATGGCCTCCGTTTCTTCCCGGGTGATGTCCCCCTGGACCAGGGACAGGGTGCCCTTGTTGACCTTCACTTCCATAACGATCACCTCCCGGCCGCTTATTTTATCGTTCTGCTCTTTTGGGATTTTCCCGCCCTATTTAACACAAGCGGTGATTCGATTTCAATCCTGCGCCTGTCAATGCGGCCAGGGCTTAACCTTTACATCTTTCACCGCTTCCGCCCACCCGCATGGCGGAGAACGCGAAGACAGCTTATAAATCAGACCGCGGGTTGCTGATAGACGGCAAATTGTAAAAAGGCGCCGGTAATCTTGCTCAAATACTTGTCCTTACGGTAGGCAAAATAGAAGGTTCTTTTAAGATCGACGCCGGAAACACGCAACGACTTTATGACGCCCAGGTATTCCTCCCTAAGGACGGAGGCCTTCGAGAGAATGGAAACCCCGAGACCCGCTTCCACCGCCTTCTTGACCGCCTCCGTATTGCCGATCTCCAGCGTGTTTCTCAAAATAATGCCGGTGGCGGCAAGCTTTTTTTCAATGATATCTCTCGTCCCCGATCCCTTACGTGGGTACAGGAACGTCACCCCCAGCAGGTCGTGTGCGTCCACGGCGTCCCACAATGACCATTCGTGCGTGGCGGGAACGATAAGAACCAGCTCATCCTGCCTGAACGGCTCCATTTTTAACCTTTCATCATTGACCGGTGCCCCCAGAAACCCGACATCTGTGGAATTGGCGATCAGGTTTCCCACCACCTGTTTGTTCATAGCAATATCCAGATTGATATTAACCCGGGGATACCGGGAACGAAACCGTCCCAGAATTGCCGGGAGGATATAAATGCCCAGGGTGTTGCTGGCGCCCACATTGAGCACGCCCCGGTCCATGCCCTGCAGTTCATCGATCTCAATCTTCATCTGCTCGATTATGCCGAAGATGATCTCTGTTCGTGCGTAGAGGATCTCGCCGGCCTGGGTAAGCACAACCTTTTTCCCCAGGCGGTCAAAGAGGCGTGTCCCGTAGTACTCCTCCAGGTCTTTAATATGCTTGCTGATCCCCGGCTGGGTAAGGAACAGGGCTTCCGCCGCCCGGGTGAAGCTCTGGACTTTAGCCGCCACATGAAAAACCTTCAATTGATTGAGGCTTGCTTCCATAATTATACATTATGCTACAAATAATTATTATTCAGTTGAATTATATGCAGGATGACCTTATTTAGCAAACAAAAAGATTGTTGAGGATCCTAAGCCATGGACAATGCCGACAGGGAAAAGATCGAAAAGATCATCAGCGACAGAAAAGCGGCCCACGCATTCTACGAGGACAACTCGCAGACTTATGTTACCTTTGCCAGGATGGCAAATGAGGCGTTTGCGGCAGGCGAACTGGGCAGGAAAACACCTGAAGGTCATCAATTACTATCAAGAAAAGAATAACCGCCGCTAACGAAGGCGGCACAACAAAATTATGGAGGAGGTTGCGTCATGCTGGATAAAACAGATACCGACAAGATTGAAAAGGTTCTCGGTGATTTAAAATACGTCCACAAGTCTTTCACCTTCAGGGATTCCAAGTGCTATGGGCACTATATGCAGCTTCTGAATCATGCCATGGTGGACAGAAGTCTGACGAGAATGACCAAGGAACTGATCGCCGTCGGCATCTCCGCTTATGCCAACTGCGAGCCCTGCATGACCGTTCATGTCCGGGAGGCGCTGCGCGCCGGGGCGACCGATGAGCAAGTGGAGGAGGCCGTCGATGTGGCCATGGAAATGGGCGGCGGACCCGTAGTGGCGAGGGGTGGCGCCTACATATTCAAACTGCTCGAATACTTCCGAGGTAAAGGCAGGTAATAACGTCGGCATTGGCGGTGATGACCGTGAGGGGGAGCCGTGAAGCGTCTCAGTCCGGGGGGCAGCCTCCCTGCGTGCGCCATGGACAGGGGGAGTCATGATTGCCGGCGGCAATCGCCCCCGGCGCATCCGCAGTCGGGAGCGCCGGGGATATGCGTATCTCCGGTAATCCCGGTTATGGTCCGGTTGCCGCCTTGAGCTCCCGGACGTAGGCGGCGGCCTGGGGAAGCAGGTCCGGGTCCTCACTGTGCGTGGCGAGCCATTTGACCAGGGCGCTGCCGATGACCACCCCGTCGGCCTGAGCGGCGAAGCCCCTCACCTGGGCCGGCGTGGAGATGCCGAAACCCACCGCTACGGGAAGATCGGTCCGGCGCCTGATCCGCTGGAGGTCGGGAAGCACCGCCGCGGCCTCCGGGGTCTTCGTCCCCGTGACCCCGGTTACGGAGATGTAATAGATGAATCCCGCGGCGTCCTTGACAATCCCGGCCAGCCGCCGGTCGCCGGTGGTCGGGGCGACCAGGGTGATGAAGTCCAGGCCCCGGGGATCGGTGAATTGCCGCAACTCCGCCGCCTCCTCGGGGGGCAGGTCTACGACAAGGAGTCCATCCACCCCCGCCGCCGCGGCCTGCCGGGCGAACCGCTCGTTGCCGTAAGCGAAGACGGGATTGTAATAGGTGAAAAGGACGATGGGAATATCCGACCCCCGGCGGAGACGGGCGATCATGTCCATGATGGCGGCGAGATTGGTCCCCGCCCGGAGGGAGCGTTGGGCCGCCTCCTGGATGACCGGACCGTCCGCTGTAGGATCGGAGAAGGGAACGCCGATCTCCAGGATGTCCGCCCCGGCCTCATCCAGAATGGGGATCAGCGCCTCCGTCCTTTGCAGGTCCGGATCGCCGGCGGTGAGATAGAGGATCAGGGCCTTTTCCCCCCGGCTCCGCAAGGCTTGGAATCTTTTTTCGATGCGGTTCATGGCAGTTCCACCTCCTTTTGTGCGGCAACGATGCCCATGTCCTTGTCCCCCCGGCCGGAGAGGCAAACGACAATGATCTTGTCCCGGCCGAGCGCCGGGGCCAGCTTCAGAGTGTAGGCGAGGGCATGAGCGCTTTCCATGGCGGGCATGATCCCCTCACAGGTCGTCAGGAGCCGGAAGGCTGCCAGGGCCTCCGCGTCGGTGACGGATAGGTACCGAGCCCGTCCCGCGGCATGGAAGAAACTGTGCTCCGGTCCGACGCCGGGATAGTCGAGGCCGGCGGAGATGGAGTGGGCGTCCCGCACCTGCCCGTGCTCGTCCTGGAGGAGGTAGGTCTTGTTGCCGTGGAGAACCCCGACTGCGCCGGCGGAGATGCTGGCGGCATGGAGACCCGTAGGGATGCCCTTGCCCCCGGCTTCCACGCCGATCATGGCCGTGCCCCCGTCCTGGCGGAAGGGATAAAACAGCCCCATGGCGTTGCTGCCGCCGCCGACGCAGGCCACGAGAAAATCAGGGAGGCGTCCCTCCTTTTTGAGGATCTGCCGGCGGGCCTCCCGGCCGATGACGCTTTGGAAGTCCCGGACCATACGCGGATAGGGGTGGGGGCCGGCGGTGGTGCCGATGACGTAGAAGGTGTCCCGGACCCGGGCTACCCAGTGGCGCATGGCCTCGTTCATGGCGTCCTTCAGGGTGGCCGTTCCGGAGGCAACCGGGGTCACCCGCGCCCCCAGCATTTCCATCCGGAAGACGTTGGGGGCTTGGCGCCGGATGTCCTCCTCCCCCATGAAGACCTCGCACTCCATGCCGAAGAGGGCGGCGACGGTGGCAGTGGCCACGCCGTGCTGGCCGGCGCCGGTTTCAGCGATGACCCGTTTCTTTCCCATCCGCCGGGCCAGGAGAGCCTGCCCCAGGGTGTTGTTGATCTTGTGGGCCCCGGTATGGTTGAGATCCTCCCGTTTGAGATAGATCTTGGCCCCTCCGGCCTTTGCCGTGAAATTTTCCGCAAAATAGAGGGGTGTCTCCCGGCCGGCGTAATCATGGAGGTAGTGGCGGAATTCCCTCCGAAACTCCGGGTCCTGGGCCGCCCGGCGGTAGGCCTCCTCAAGTTCGATCAAGGCGGGCATGAGGGTCTCGGCGACATAGCGGCCCCCGAAGATCCCGAAGTGCCCCTGTTTGTCCGGCAGGTTCTTTTTCATATGCTCCTCTTGCAGTTAAATGTTTGTAATTACGTAATTATGTGAAATATATCTCCGGTGGACCGGATATTACAATTGTTGAGTCATCCCCCTCCTCGCCTCCCCCTGCCGGGGGAGAAACGAAATTGCCCTTCACGGGGGAGGGGAAATCATTTTTTTTACGAGCTTGTCGCTCTCGGGGAGGAAAACGGTCCGTTCCGGCAAAGGAAGATGGCGTCCCGGCTTTCCCCGTTTTTCAGTTCGTCTTCTTCCCGAATGAGGCGGATGATCTCCGCCACCTTGGCCGGATCCTTCACCCCCGGCGCCGTCTCCACACCGCTGTTGATATCCACGGCTCGGGGCCGGACCGTCCGCAGGGCGGCATGGATGTTTTCGCCGTTGAGCCCTCCGGCCAGGATCAACCGCCCGGTTTTCCCGAGCCGGGCAGCCAGCTCCCAGGAGGCTGATTTCCCCGTTCCCCCGTAACGGTCGTCGTCCCGGGCATCTACGAGGATCGCCGTCACCGGGTAAAGGGCCGCCCGGTGGAGATCCGCCGCCGTTGTCAGGGGGAGGGCCTTGATCAGGAGGTTGCGGTCGGCGATGCCGCGGCAGTAGGCCGGACTTTCATCGCCGTGAAGCTGGAGCATATCCAGACCGCAGGTCGCCGCCGTCTCCCTGATCACCGCTGCCTCCTCGTTGACGAAGACCCCGACCTTGCAGACCCGGGCGGGGAGGCGGGCGATGATTGCCGCCGCGGCCGCTGGGGAGATGCCGCGGGGACTTTTCCGGTAAAAGATGAATCCCAGGGCGTCGGCCCCGCAGGCGGCGGCGTGTGCGGCGTCTTCCGGGCGGGTGATGCCGCAGATTTTGATTTCGGTCATGGCCGGTCTTCCTCTCCCCGCAGCTCCCGCAGTTTTCTTCCCATGTCTTCCGACCGCATCAGGGTCTCGCCGACCAGCAAGGCGTCATAACCGGCCTGCCGCAGCCGCTCCACATCCCGGTGGCCGGTGATGCCGCTTTCGCTCACCTTGACGACCCCCGCCGGGATCAGCGGGGCCAGGCGCAGGGAGGTTCCGAGGTCGGTGACGAAGGTGGCGAGATTGCGGTTGTTGACCCCGATCGCCGGCGCCCCGGCGGCCAGGCTCCGTGCCAGTTCCTCTTCGTCGTGCACCTCCACCAGCGGTGTCATGCCCAGCTCCCGGGTCAAGGCGATGAGCTCCGCCAGGATGGCGCCGGGCAGGGCCCGGGCGATCAGGAGGAGGGCGTCGCCGCCGAGGCAGCGCGTTTCGTAAATCTGGTATGGATCGACAAGGAAGTCCTTTCTCAGCAGCGGGATGCGCACCGTCTTCCTGATTTCCGCAAGGTAGCGGCCATCGCCCTGAAAGAAGGACCGTTCCGTGAGGACCGAGATCGCCGCCGCGCCATGGGCCTCGTATATCCCGGCGATGGCGTGGGGATCGAAATCCTCCCGGATGACCCCCCGGGACGGCGAGGCCTTTTTAATCTCCGCGATGATCGCACATTCCCTGCCCGTCAGGGCTTCCTGAAAATTTCGGGGCGGCGGAACTTCGCAAAGGATGGCCTGCATCTCCCGCAGCGGTGCCAGCCTTTTCGTTTCCGCAAGCTCCGCTTCTTTTGCCGCCACAATCTTTTCCAAAAAATTATTTTCCATTGCCGTCCTGTTTGATGAACCAGTAAAGAGTAAAATATTGGCTATAATTGACGGCAGCGTAAAAAGATCCGCAGGCAAGGCGCGCAAGTCCTGAGGACTGAGGCGTACTTGGCGTACGCCGCAGGGACGAAGGATGCAGCGCAACGCCGCATCCGGACTTTTTCCGCTGCCGTCCTGCTCAACTGTTGGACATTTCGATCAGCCCCTGGAGCTTCCGGCGGGCCCCTCCCTCGTCGATGCATGCCTCCGCCACCTCGATGCCCTCCCGGAGGCTTTCCGCCCTCCCTCCGGCGACGATGGCCAGGGCGGCATTCAGGACGACAATCCGGCGGCGGATTCCTCTGTCCATTCCGGTCAATATATCGGTGGTTATCCGGGCGTTGGCGGCAGCATCGCCGCCCCGGAGATCGGCGTCCGGGACGACATCCCCAAACAGGTCCGTCGGATCCAGATTGTAGGCGATGACCTCCCCCTCCCGGAGTTCCGCCACCCGGGTCTCGCCGGTGATCGTCGCCTCGTCGAGACCGTCGGCGCCGTGGACGATGAAGGCCCGCTTGGTCCCCAGATTTTTCAGGACGGTGGCGAACATCTCCGTAAGCTTTGCGTCATAGACACCGATGAGTTGGCAGGTGGCCCCGGCGGGATTGGTCAGGGGACCCAGCATATTGAAAATGGTCCGGATACCGATCTCCCGGCGGGGGCCGATGGCGTACTTCATGGCGCCATGGAGCTTCGGGGCGAAGAGGAAACCGATGCCCAACTGCTGGACGCATTCCTCTACGATCTCCGGCTGGGCGTCGATATTTACCCCCAGGGCCTCCAGGACGTCGGCGCTGCCGCAGCCGCTGGATACGGCCCGGTTGCCGTGTTTGGCCACGGTCAGACCTGCCGCCGCCACGACGAAGGCGGCAGTGGTGGAGATGTTGAAGGTGTTCCGGCCGTCCCCGCCGGTGCCGCAGGTATCGATGATGGTAGAGGACCGGGCGTCGATGCGGGTGGCCTTCTGCCGCATCACCCGGGCGGCGCCGGTGACCTCCTCGCTGGTTTCTCCCTTCAGGCGCAGGGCCGTCATGAAGGCCCCGATCTGGGCCGGCGTGGCCTGGCCTTCCATGATCTCCGTCATTGTGGCGACCATTTCACCCTCCCGCAGGTCGGCACCCCCTACTACCTTGCCTATCGCTTCCTTGATCATTATGTTCTCCTTCTCAAGCAAATGCTTGGCTGTATTTACTTAGTTTCAATATTAACAACATCGCAAAAAATCACTTTTCCGCCCCCCCTTCAATAAGGGATGGGAATAGGGCAGCAATAAATCACGCTGCCTGGGCGCGGTTTTTCCTTCCTTCCGTCAGATTCAGGAAATTGCGGATAATCCGCTTGCCCTGGGGGGTGAGGATCGATTCGGGATGGAACTGTATCCCCTCCACGGGGAACTCACGATGGCGGAGCCCCATGATCTCCCCCTCCTCTGTCTCCGCGCTGATTTCCAGACAGGCCGGCAGATTGTCCCGCCGGACGATCAGAGAGTGGTAACGCCCGGCGGTGAAGGGATTGGGCAGCCCTCGGAAGATCGTTCGCCCGTCGCTGAAGATGGAAGAGGTCTTGCCGTGCATGACCTTTGCCGCCCGGACCACCTCGCCGCCGAAGGCATAGCCGATGGCTTGGTGCCCGAGGCAGACGCCCATGATGGGGATGTCCTGATGAAAGTGGCGGATGACATCCACCGTGACGCCGGCTTCCCGGGGAGAGCAGGGACCCGGGGAAAGAAAGATGGCCTCGATGTCCCGGCCGGCCATATCCGCCGCCGTAAATTCGTCATTGCGGTAAACGTCCACCTCCCGTCCCATCTGCTTCAGATATTGGACGAGGTTGTAGGTAAAGGAATCGTAGTTGTCGATCATAAGTATCATGGTTAGATCTCCTTATAAATCCATCAGTTCGAAGTTTGACGCCGCCAGGCGGATCGCCCGAAGCATCCCGGCCGCCTTGCTCTGCGTCTCCCGGTATTCCGTCTCCGGGTCGGAGTCGGCGACGATGCCCGCCCCGGCCTGGATGTATATCCGGTTGTTTTTCAACAGCATGGTGCGGATGGTGATCCCGAAATCCATGTTGCCCGTATAGCTGAAATAACCCACGGCGCCGCCGTAGGGGCCGCGCTGGTGGGGTTCGAGCTCTTCGATGATCTCCATCGCCCGGATTTTGGGGGCCCCGCTGAGCGTGCCGGCGGGGAAAGCGGCCCGGATCACGTCGAACGCGTCCTTCCCGGCTTCCAGTTGGGCCTGGATATGGGAGACCAGATGCATGACGTGGGAGTAGCGCTCCACCGCCATGAGCTGATTCACCTGGACGCTGCCCGTCCGGGCGATGCGTCCCAGATCGTTCCTCCCCAGATCGACCAGCATGACGTGTTCGGCCTTTTCCTTCGGGTCCTGGAGGAGTTCGTCGGCCATTTTCCGGTCTTCCTGTTCCGTTCCTCCCCGGCGGCGGGTGCCGGCAATGGGACGCAGCTCCGCGACCCCCTCTTCCAGGCGGACCAGCACTTCCGGCGAAGAGCCGATGAGAATCGTCTCCCCGGCCTTGAAAAAGAAAAGGTACGGCGATGGGTTGATGAAACGGAGGGCCCGGTAGAGGTGGAGAGGGGCGAAGCTGTTTTCCACCGCGAAGCGCTGGGAAAGGACCGCCTGGATGATATCCCCGTTGAGGATGTAGTCTTTGGCCTTGCGGACCATTTCCCGGAAGGCTTCCGCCGTCATATTGGGGCTGATGGCAATTTCCCCGTCTGCCGGCGCCGGTCCGGCGGGAGGCAGGGATGGCGCTCTTTCCTGCAGATCTTCCATGATCCGGTCGATCTTGGCCGTCGCCTCCCGGTAGCTTGCCTCCGGGGTAACGCCGTCTTTTTCATCCACAAAGGCGCAGGCCACGATCTTGATGGTGTGGCGGACGTTGTCGAAGACGAGAATGGTGTCCGTCAGCAGAAACACGGCCTCGTCGGTGCCGAGATCGTCTGCGGCCCGGACGGGCAGTTTCTCGAAATAGCGGACCATGCCATAGCCCAGATAGCCAACGGCGCCGCCGTAAAACCGCGGCAGTCCCGTCACCGCTATCGGGCGGTATTTTTGCAGCAGCGCCTGCAGGTGCCGCAGGGGGTCGCCGCCGTGACGAAAGCGCCGGATGCTGCCGTTGTTGCTGATAATGACCTCTGCACCGGAGACGCGGAAGATGAGTTGCGGGTCGGCGCCCAAAAAAGAGAACCGTCCCCATTTTTCGTTGCCTTCCACGCTCTCCAGAAGAAAAACGTGGGACTTCGCGGCCAGCTTGCTCAAGGCGGTAACCGGCGTCTCTACGTCGGCGAGGATTTCCCGGTAAACGGGGATCAGGTTTCCCTCCCGGGTGAGCTTTTTGAATGTCTCCAAATCCGGATAGTACATATGCCTCCTGACAAAAAGAGGCCGTGATCGCTCACGGCCTCTTTCGTTGCGGATAAAAAAAAAGGCCGTGGAGTCCTGGGAAGATCTCCACGGCCCTATTGGTTTATGTCAAGTGTTTCAACCGGCGGCGCGCAGACCCCTCCCCATGTTCTGCCACCACCACCAGCCATTGTTGTTCAGGAAAGATTCGTTGCGTTTCATTTCAAACTCGCTTTTCCTCGTTTGGGCGTTGCTTATCAGCTTTTTTTCCCCTTGTCAAAAACTTTTTTGCCGGTTGTCTTGTCAACGATCATGCCGGGGAGAGCGGAGAGTTCTGACATCCGATTTTTTATTCATGCCCCCCACTGCCATACCTTTGTTCTATATAGCTTTTTCCTCCCACCAATCCCTCTTTTCGGGCCTGCCCGGTCTTGAGGAATTTACCGACCATCAGCAGATGGGCTTCCAGGGGCAATTCCCGGTAATTAACCTCATCCAAAAAGCGGCCCACGGTGCTCATGATCACCTTTTGCCGTGTCCGGTCCCCGGCGTGGTTGACCACGGCAACCGGGGTGTTATCAGGGTAATGGCGGTTGAGTTGCGCAAAGAGCTCCGGGTAGTTCAAATGCATAGTGTAAAAAACCATGGAGGTTTGGGTTGCCATCAACTTCTCGTTTGTATCGGCGTGGCCCGTCCAGTCGTTCATGGTCAGGATGACGGAACTGGTGTCCCATCCATAGGGAGGACTCATCTTAACCGCCGCGCTGGCCGCTTGAAAGGCCCCGACTCCGGGAACGATTTCTACGGGAACGCTTTTTGGCAACATCTCCAACGGATAGGTTATGCCGTAGATCATGGGATCCCCCCCCTGCAGGAAGGCGATTTTTTTCCCTTTCCGCACCGCCGCCGCTATTCTATCGATCATTTCCCGCCGCTGTTTATCGAGCCGGAAGGCCTTTTCTCTGGCTGCCTGGTCTTTCAACGTCTCGGGATCCACACCGTAAAACACCTGGGTGTTATGTCCCAAAAACCAGACTTCCTTGCGGGCAATCAGCTCTTTCCAGGCCGTTTTATCCCCCGCCTCCGCGAGGATGACGATATCCGCCTCTTTAACGCATTCCACCGCCCGGATGGTCATCAGATCCGGCGTGGTTCCCATGCCGACGATCGTGAATTTGCCGGTCGCCCCCATGGAAACACCCGACAAGAAGAAAAGGAAGATCATGACGCACTGGATAATTATTCGCATTTTATTTTTCTTCGACATGCTGTTGCTCCTTTATTTGATGAAATTGCATAAATCCCGGAAAATTTTGCCCTCCCCGATCAATCCAGACGATATGTAATGGGAATGACCAGTTGGGCTTCCCCGGGCGGCCTGGGAAATGGCGCGGTTTCCTTTACGGTTTCCATGGCGCTTTTATCCAGCAGAGGAAAACCGGAACTTTGCAGGATCTGAAATCTTCCCACAAAACCGTCCTCCTTGATGACAAAGGAAAACACGACCTTTCCTTGCCATCCCATCCGCCTGGCCGCGTCGGGGTAGCGGACATTGCGGAGAATTTTATCTCGAATATAGGCGAAGTGATCGTTTAAATATTTAATCTTGGATGCCTTTTTCGAGCCGTCGGTCCTGACTGTGTTCGGATCGGTCCCCCGGGCAATGCCGACGTAATTACCTTTTTCCTCCTTTTCCAGTCCTGATACTCCCAATTCCAACGGTTGGTTTTCCCGCCTTTCGGCTTCCGAAAGCTCCGGGGTCGCCAGTGTTTCCGGATTCGTTGATGACTTGGGAGCTGCTTGCATCCGGGGTGTCCCCGTTGGTCGTGCGTGTTCCCGTAAAGCTGGTGGGACGGGTTTAGCTTCACTCAGACGTGCGGGTAGCTCGGGCTTGGTAATTTCCTGAGTCGGCTCCCGCAGCTCGAAATCCAACACGATCGTTTTTTTCCCCTGTTCCAGGAGCGAACCGGCTATGACGACAGTGGCAACGAGGATAATGTGCAGCAAACCAGATATCCCCAACGCCCTCAGCTGGTAATTCACGTGCCCTCCTGGGTCTGTAGAGTGACACGGGAAAAGTCCAACCCCTTGACGACATCCAATACGCTGACGAAATTCTGTAGATTGATGCGGCGATCGGCCCTGATCAGAACGGGCGCTTTTCTGTTCCTCCCGGCGAGTTCGGCTTTCAATTCCGCGAGAGACACCGGCCGGGAGTTTAAAAAAATTCGCCCGTCCCCGATGATTTCAATCGTTTGCGTTTTAAGAATTTCACCGGCACTCCGCTGTGCTTTGGGCAGATCCAGGGGAATCATACCGCTGGCGATAAAGGAGGAGGTGGTGAGTACGATCGTGAGCAGCACGAGCATTACGTCAACCAGGGGGATGACATTGATGTAATCAAACTCTTTTTCTTCCATGTTCCCTCTCCCATCTGTTGAGCAGGACCTTAATGTCGCGCAGGAGAAAATTGTATAGAGCAACGGACGGAATGGCGACCAGAAGGCCGATGGCCGTGGCTTTCAAGGCCAGTGCCAGACCGACCATAATCTTGCCCGTATCCATAAAACCATCCCGTCCGATGGTGTAAAAGGTGGCCATGATGCCCAGAACCGTACCCAAAAGGCCAATGTACGGCGCGTTGCTGCCGATGGTGGCGACGAGGTGGATTTTTCTCGTCAGCTCGATTTCCAGGCTCTTTCGATCCGTGAAAGTGCCGAGTTTTACATGTCGAAAGAAATAAAACCGTTCGATGGCGATGCCGATGGCGATCACGCTCAAGAGGATCAAAAAGCCGATGATCCCGTAATCAACGAAAACTCCCATCCATTCCATATCTTCTCCCGAGATGTCCGCCGGTCATTTTTGATGACATCGTAAAAAGCGCAAAAAATGTCCCATTTGGGATGGCATCGTAAAAAGATCCGCAGGCGAGGCGCGCGCATCCTGAGGAATGAGGCGTACTTGGACGTACGTCGCAGTGACGA
>JAKQIZ010000081.1 GCA_029561465.1 Deltaproteobacteria bacterium
GAGGGACGACAGGAGCATATGGGGCAGGATGCTCGTGGTCACCCAGAAAAAGGGAACATTGTGGAGGAAGCCGAGAAAGAGGGGCGGGTCCCCCAGGGGCGTCAGGGAACCGCCGATATTGGCCACCAGAAAGATGAAGAAGCAGATGATGTGGGCCTTTTTCACCCGGTCTTTGTTGGCCCGGAGGACGGGGCGGATCATGACCATGGCGGCGCCGGTGGTCCCCACCCAGGAGGCCAGGACCGTGCCGATGAGGAGCAGCAGGGAGTTCATCAGGGGGGTGCCCCGCAGGGAGCCGCTCACGGCGATGCCGCCGGCGATGGTGAACAGGCCCCAGAGGAGGATGATGAAGGGGATGTAATCGATGAGCATGATGTGGAGGATCTCATAGAGAGCCGTTTCCCGGAAGAAAAACAAAAACGGCAGGGCGAAGGCCAGGGCCCAGAAGGCAGACACCTTGCCGAAGTGACGGTGCCAGAAATGGGGGGCCAAGAGGGGAAAGAGGGCGATGGACAGCAGGATGCCCACAAAGGGGGTCGCCGTCCAGACCGGAAGTTCCCGGCCGATGTCGTGGCCGCCCGCTTCCCCGGCGGCAATGCATATCTCCCCGGGGAGGGCCGCCGCGGCCAGAAAAATTATGGCCGCCCAAAAGGTCACCGCGGCTGTTGTTCTTCTCGTTGACGTCATAGCTATTGTATCCTTGTCTTTTTCACCGACAGCGCGGGATTGCATCCCGCTGCATAACGGCCCTGCCCGTAGGCGCATCAAAATACGAAAATATTCGGCATGTTGCTGAAATCCCCCTATCGTGGTCCTTGCTATTAAAGGAGATCGGCAAAGAAGTCAAGGGTGCTTTGAACGCCGGGAATTCCCGTCCTTCCCACCGGCGGGCCGCCCCGGTCCGAAATGATCATTCTTCCTTGCGGCCCCGGCAACCACGGTGTATAAAACCAGGACGGAGCGAAGGAATGGCGATGAAACTCAGCAGCAGGGAATTCGATCGGGCGGTGGAGCGGGCGATCGGCAGGATCCCGGCGGAGATAAGGGACCGCCTGGACAATATTCTGATCTCCGTGCAGCGCCGCCCCTCCCGACAGATGAGCATGACCCTGGGACTGGATCCCGATGATGCCCCCTTCGGCATTTATACCGGGGTATCCCTGGCCGAGCGCTCTGAATTCAGCCCGCCTTTGTACCCCGACACCATCTTCATCTTTCAGGAACCCTTGGAAGATGCCTGCCGCAGCATCGCGGAGCTGGAGGAGGAAATCGAAATCACCGTCGTCCACGAGATCGCCCATTTCCTCGGTATGACGGAAGAGGAACTGGCCGCCCTGGGTTACGCCTGATCCCGGCGTCCCGGCATGGGGGAATGCACTGCCGCCGGCTGGCTGATCCGAAAAACAAATAAGGCGGGACAAACGGCATTGCCGTCCGTCCCGCCTGCCGGTCTGGCGGAGAGAGGGGGATTCGAACCCCCGGTACACTTTTTTGAGCGTACACACGATTTCCAGTCGTGCCCTTTCGGCCTCTCAGGCATCTCTCCCGATATATATGTCCACAGGCCATCGCCCCGGCTTCACGCGGCCCGCTCCTCTACCGCCGTACCTGTCCCCATCCATATGGATGCATCACGGCCGACGGCGCCGTTTCAAAGAACCGCCACACCCGGACCGGGTGCGACGAGAGATAAAAAACTCATGACGGTATCCCGTCACATAGGGGAACCATCCCCACCTTAGTCCTCCCCTTGAAGGGGAGAAAAATTATCAGTGAATAAAGTCAACCATATAGGGACGCACTTTCAGATGAAAATATCCGCACAGTTGGGGATAATATCAGCTGAGACCGCAAATATTTGGCGGAGAGAGGGGGATTCGAACCCCCGTGGGAGCTTTTGGCCCCCAAATCGATTTCGAGTCGATCCCGTTACGACCACTTCGGTATCTCTCCGCAATCCTCATGGCCCGGTGCAAAAGCGGCGGGATCATAACCTCTTTTGCATAAAAAAGCTACTCAAAATTTCGGCGCAGCTCTCCTCTCGCACGCCCCCGAGATATTCCACCACGTGATTGCCGGGATAATCGTCGAACATCCGGGCGGCGGAGACTACGGCCCCGCCCTTGGGATCCCGGGTCCCGAAGACGAGCCTGCACACCCGGGCATGGATCATGGCGCCGGCACACATCGGGCAGGGCTCCAGGGTGGTGTATAGGATCGTCCCGGGGAGGCGATAATTATCAGTTATTCTTGCCGCTTCCCGGATGGCGAGAATCTCGGCGTGGGCGGTGGGGTCCTTCAGGCTGATGGGGCGGTTGCCGGCCCGGGCGATGACCCGTCCGGCCAGGACGATCACCGCCCCCACCGGGACTTCTCCGGCGGCGGCCGCCGCCGCGGCCTCCGCCAGGGCCAGGTCCATGAAAAAGGCATCGTCCTCGGGAGGCGCGCCGGTCGCCCCTCGCTCAGGCACCGCGCCATGGTCGATCTTCATGATTATACTTCGCCCTCTTTATTGCTTTTTCGGTTTCTTACGGTTATGATCCCGCCATGAAAACCCGCCGGCCTCTGGAAAAGATAGCCATGAAGAAGGCATTCCTCATCGCCCTGCTGGTTTCCTTCGCCTCCCATGCCTTGGTTCTCTCCATGCCCGTCATGGGCAACCGGATTGCGCCGCCGCCGCCTCACCCGGAGCGATCCATGACCATCGAGCTGGCCGAATCGCTCCCACCGGAACCGGAAGTCCGGGAGGCGCCGGCAGGGGCCGGGGAAAAGGCCAACCGGACGACCTCGGAGGAGCAGACCGTCAACCTGGAAAGCCCGGACCGCCGTTATCGCTCCTACCTGCTGAAGGTCCGGCAGCGGATCGAAAGCCGATGGTCGTACCCGGAGGCGGCGCTGAAAAAAGGGGAGCAGGGCATCGCTACGGTAAAATTCACCATCGAGAATCGGGGCGTTCTGTCCGGACAGGCAGTCCTGACTTCTTCGGGATCGTCCGTACTCGACAAGCATTCCCTCGCGGTGGTTCGCGCCGCCGCTCCCTATGACCGTCTCCCGCCGGAGTTGAGCCTCGCCCGGCTTCATATCGTCGCCTCTTTCCATTACCGGCTGAAGCCGTAGCGGGGTTTGTCCCGTCAGATCTCCGAGATCAGGGAGGCAAGCCGATGGTCCAATTCCAGCAGCCGCTCCCGCATGTCCGTCTGCTCCACCCAGCCTTTACCTTCCAGGCGGGGCCGCCGTTCCCGCAGTTGGCGCAGGCGCTGCTCCAGGTCTCCAAGGAGAAATTCCCAGTCGATCCCCGGTTTGGCCTGCTCGGGATACACCTCCCGCTCGATCTCTTTGCCCGGCTCCAGCGTCACCTGCTCCAGGTAGTCGGGAATCTCCACCCGATAGCCGAAGCGGGCCGCGATCTTGCCGGCCAATACTTCCTGGGCGGTGTACTCCCCGTGGACGAGAAACACCCGCAGGTCCGGATTCCTGAATCCCCCCAGCCACTCCAGAAGCTGGCTCTGGCCGGCATGGGCCGAAAAGCCGTTGATGGTGAATACCCGGGCCTGAACCGCCACGTCCTCGTTGAATATCCGCACACTTTTCGCCCCGTCCACGATCCGGCGGCCCGTCGTCCCCTGGGCTTGAAAGCCGACGAACACCACGGCGGCGCCCGGACGCCAGAGATTGTGGCGGAGATGATGGCGGATGCGCCCGGCATTGGCCATGCCGCTGGCCGAAATGACGACGGCGGGACCCTCGGCGCCATTGATCTTCATCGACTCCTCGGTGGAACGGGTGAATCGGAGTTGGGGGAAGCCCAGCGGGTCCTGCCCTTTTTTTAGCAGCACCTTGGATTCCTCGTCGAAATATTTGGTATATTTACGAAAAATCTCCGTAGCCCGGGTGGCCAGGGGGCTGTCCACATAAACCGGCATATCCTTGGGCAGCCGCCCGTCTCTGTCGAGGAGATGGAGACAGTAAAGCAACTCCTGGGTCCGCTCCACGGCGAAGGAAGGGATGATCGTCTTTTCCCCCTGCCGGTAGCTGAAATCGATGGCTTCCGCCAGTTCGTTCAGGCTTTCGTCCTCGTCCTTGTGATCCCGATTGCCGTAGGTCGATTCCATGAAGAGATAATCCGCCGTTTCGATAACCGTGGGATCATTGACGATGAGCTGCGCCGGACGGCCCACGTCGCCGGAAAAGACCAGCCGTGATTCCTTGCCGTCTTCCGTGACGG
>JAKQIZ010000001.1 GCA_029561465.1 Deltaproteobacteria bacterium
TGGACCTTCCTGACCAACGCCTTCTGGGGGGAAAAGAAAAACGGGACCTGGACCCTGAAGATGGTGGATGTGGCGGCGGAGAACACGGGCACCTGGCTCCAGTACGGTCTCCGTTTTCATCTGGGGAAGATGGAGATGCAGACAAACAAAACAGTCGATTTCGGCGCCAGCAATATCGAGGCGGAATCTCTGACCATGACCCAATACGACAACGCCGCTTACAAGATCAACAACGGCTATACCTTCACCGTCCGCGACGGCCTCACCCTCAAGAAGGGCGCCCTCGAGGTAAACGGCACCTTCGATCTCCAAGGGGCCTACGATTCCGTCCTCGACGGGAAACTGACCGGCGCGGCAACCGGCGTCTTTTACAAATCGGGGGTGGGAACGCTGACCATTAACGGCGATGCATCCGGATTTTCCGGCACCATGGACATCGGCGCCGGTCGGGTAAAGGTAGGCACCGGCGGCGTCCTCGGGGGAAACGTCGAGATCCGCAGCGGCGGCACGCTCAGCGGCACGGGCAAGGTGAGTACTGTCTTTGTCAATAAGGGCATGGTGGAACCTGGCAATTCCATCGGCACCCTGACGGTTACCGGGAACTATACCCAAAATGCCACCGGCGGGCTCACCATCGAAGTAGCTTCGACGACAAGTAACGACCTGCTCGCTGTCGGCGGCGTGGCGGAACTCGACGGC
The DNA here is from genome assembly GCA_029561465.1 of Deltaproteobacteria bacterium. GTDB lineage: Bacteria > Desulfobacterota > Syntrophia > Syntrophales > UBA8958 > UBA8958. The sequence continues at coordinate 700 of JAKQIZ010000001.1, forward strand.
CTGCTGAAAACCGTCTGGCAGGGAAGCGGCGTACCCAAACCCAACACTAGCTTTGCCAGTTTCCTCACCGCAAAGAAGGTCATCGGCAAATTTTCCAGTTTTTCGACCTACATCAATCCCACACTGAAATTCATTCCCCAATATACGGCAGATGAAAAGGATGTCTATCTCGTCACGGAGCGCGATTACGCCAATTCCTCTCTTCAGTCCTCCCTGAATCCGAATCAGCGGGCGATCAGCAACATGCTCAGTCCGCTGGTCAACCGTGCCTCCGGAGATCTGGATTCGGTCCTGAACAAGATCGACGCCCTGAGCTCCAACGCCCAGGTGGCCGCGGCTTTCGACGCCCTCAGCCCCATCGGTGGCGCCGCCCACACCACCATGTCGAGCCGGGCCGCCGTCTTTCAGGCGGTCAACGCCGCCGGCCGCCTCGATGATTTGCGTGCCGGGATGCAGGGGTTCAGTTTTTCCGGCCTGGAGATCATCGATGCGGATATTTACCGCCTTCATGACCGCCGTCCCGTCGTCTTGGCCGCCAACGGCGACGATCTCCGGGGCATGCTCGCCGCGGAAGCGGATCCGAACTGGGGCGTCTTCGCCAAGGGGAGCATGATCCTGGGGGACCAAAAGGACACCCCGGACCAGAAGGGCTATGATTTCCGGAACAACGGCGTCACGCTGGGCATGGACTACCGCCTCGCCCCCCGGGCGGTGGCCGGGGTTCTCTTCGGCTACAACTACGCCAAATCATCAATCAACGACGCCGGCAGCTCCGTAAAGATGGAAGGATATGCCGCCGGTATTTACGGGTCTCTTTATGGCGACGCCCTTTACGGCGACACCCAAGTCAGCTACGGATGGAACCGTTACGACAACACCCGCCGGATCGTCTTCCCCGGCCTGGACCGAACGGCGACTTCCAGCCCATCCGGTGATCAGTTCTCCGCCTATGGCGGGACCGGTTATGATTTCAAGCGGGGGAACTGGACCCTGGGGCCGACCCTCTCTTTTCAGTATATCCGTCTCAGCGTCGGCGATTATGCGGAAACCGGCGCCGACTCCCTGAACCTCCACGTGGACCACAAAACCGAAGAATCACTCCTGGGCAGCGCCGGGGTACGTATCGCCTGGCGGTGGGAGGGGGACGGGATCAAGCTTTTCCCCCGTCTCTGGGCGGCGTGGCGTCATGAATTCTCCGCCACCGATCAGACCACCATCGCCTCCCTGGCCCAGACCGGATCGGCCTTCTCCGTAACCGCCCCGGGACTGGAAAACAACTATCTCTCCGCCGGGGCGGGCATATCTCTGCAATGGAGGGAGTTGGCCATGTTCTTTCTGAACTACGACATCCAGTTCGGCCAGCACGAATTCTGGGCCCAGGGTGTCAACGCCGGGGTGAGGTTGACTTTTTGACCCCCTGTTCAGAGCCGGGCGCGACCGGGCGCCATCCGCAGCCAATGACGGAGATTCAGGTATTCAAGGCATTCCTCACCACCCTTAAGTCAATGCATTGACCGGACAAACCGTAAGCTTAGCCTTCGGGCAGCGGGACGACTATCTTTGACGGCATCGTAAAAAGTCCGGATGCTTCGAAAGCGCTTCATCCCTCGTCACTGCGACGTACGTCCAAGTACGCCGCACCGGCCTCTCAGGATCGCACCGATTCATCGACGATCTGCTGGGTGGTGATGGGCAGATAGGGCGACATGGACGGCGTGTGGATGCCGCCGTTAATGGCGGCGGTAACGATCGCTTTTCCTTCCATTGATAAAAACTCCTCTGATTATTTTTCTCACTGGAATCAGATCCGGATCCGTTTTTATTCCCGCACAACCTGCCTTTTTCGGGATAACCCGTCGTCACGGCAGCCGGCCCTCCCGGCGTAATTTTTCCATTGCCTGCCGGAGGGCGGGCATGGCCGCCACCGCCGCCTTTTCTCCTTCGAGAATCGCCTCGTGACGGCGAGACAGATCGGTTCCGGCGATGGAACCCACATTGGGCCTGATTACCACGTCCGCCCCGCGGAGATGGCCGGCGGCAATGCGATTGTACATGATATCGATGGACTTGAGAATGGTGTCGATGGTCCCCTGAGGGGCCGACGTGCTCACTCCGCCAGAGATATCGACGGCGATCACCAGACCGGCGCCATAGCGCCGCGCTGTTTCCACGGCCACTGGCGCCACCACCCCGCCATCGACATAGACGGCCCCTCCGAAACGCGGTGGCTGAAAAACCCCGGGAACCGAACAACTGGCCCGGACCGCCATCCCTGCGTTACCCTGACCGAAGACCATCTCCTGGCCCGTCTGGATATTCGTCGCCACCGCATGAAAGGGGATGCGGAACTTTTCGATGGGGGTGTTCCGGACGGCGTTGTTGACATACCTCTGCAGCTTCTCGCCTTTCACGAAACCATTGTCCGGAATGGTGAGATCGGCGATGTCGTCCTTGTCTAGTGACATGGCTAGGCCCTGGAGCTGGTAGGGATTGTATCCATAAGCATACAGGGCACCGACGAAACTCCCGGCGCTGGTGCCCACGACCATGTGAACGGGGATATTATTCGCCTCCATGATTTTCAGGACGCCGATATGGGCGAAACCCTTGGCCGCCCCGGCGCCCAGCACGATGGCCACCCGGGCCGGCGCCGTCGGGGTCGGTGTGACCTTCGGCATACTACAGCCAGCCACAAGGAGAATAAGGCTCAAAAGGATCGCCGCTGGCCCGGCCGCCGCTAATGTCTGCCTCTTGTTGCCGGTCAACGCCCATGACGCGCGGTAAAACATCCTTGGCAACGATCGAAAAGCAGGGTAAAAAAAATCGCAAACCATAGCGACGCCGTGTTCTCGCGTGCCAGCCATGATTGTCCTTTCCTGCGATTCATTTCTATTATCCATTTCAACTTTAAACATCTCCCGTCATTTCCTCTCTTTATATCATTCCGACCTACGTTCTTATTCTCAGGCATCCATGGCATCCACTCCTTTTTTCCTTGTCATCCAGGCGTTCAGTTTATCTATATACACATAGAAAACGGGGGTGATGTACATGGTCAGGAACTGGGAGAAGAACAGCCCCCCCACCACGGACACCCCCAGGGGCTGCCGGGACTCCCCGCCGGCCCCGAGTCCCAGGGCAATGGGCAGGGTGCCGAAAAGGGCCGCCATGGTGGTCATCATGATGGGACGGAAACGGACGAGACAGGCCTCGTGAATCGCCGCTTCCGCGGTCTTTTTCTCGTTCCGCTCCGCTTCCAGGGCGAAATCGATCATCATGATCCCGTTCTTCTTGACCAGACCCACGAGAAGGATAATACCCACGAAGGCATAGAGGTCCAGTTCCATCCCGAAGATCCGCAGGGCCGCCAGGGCCCCGAAGCCCGCCAGAGGCAAAGCGGAAAGGATGGTGATGGGATGGAGGTAGCTCTCGTAGAGGATCCCCAGGACCATATAGATGACGGCGATGGTCACGAAAAGCAGAAAACCCAGTTTGGCGAACGAGGTTTCAAAGGCCTGCGCCGCCCCCTCGAAACTCCCGGAGATGGACGCCGGCAAGTGTTGCTCCGCGAGCTTGCGGATCTGTTCCGTCGCCGGTCCGATGGAATGGCCCGGCAGGAGGTTGAAGGAAATCGTCGCCGCCGGCCGCTGCCCCTGATGGTTCACCGCCAGCGGCCCCAGGGTCTTATTGACTGTCGCCACCGTGTTCAGAGGAACGAGCTGACCGGTGCGGGATTTGATGAAGAGGAGATCCAGGGTATCCGGATAGGCCGAGAACTCCTCCTCCAGTTCGAGAATGACGTCGTACTGAGTGGTGGCGGCATAGATGGTACTGACCTTGCCCCCGGCAAAGGCGTAGCTCAGGGCGTTCTCGATCTGTTGGGCCGTCAGCCCCAGGGTGGAGGCCTTGTCGCGATCGATGTGGATCGCCATCTTCAGGCTCCGGAAGCTCAGGTCGCTGCTCACGTCCGTCAGCCCCGGCAGGGCCCGGACCCGCTGCTCGAAGTCCTTGCCGTACCGGTAGAGGTTGGCGAGATCCTCGCTCTTCAGGGTATAGTTGTACATGGCATTGGTTTCCTTGCCACCGATCTCGATGGGCGGGGGATTCATGGGAAAGACAAATATCCCGGGAATGGAGTTGACCTTGGGACGGAGCTCGTTGATGATCTGATCGACGGACCGTCGGCGTTTCTTGCCATCCACGCACCGGGCGAAGATGAACCCCTTGTTGTTGTTGGGGACGGCGGCGACGGATACGATCCCGTCCACATCGGGATCGTCGATGATGATCTTGTTGACGACGTTCAGGTGGGCCGCCATATCGGCATAGGATATCGTATCGGCGGCCATGGTGTAACAGATGAAAAAATTACGATCCTCGCTGGGGATGAAACCGCCGGGTGAGATCTGGTAGAGCCACACCGTCCCCGCCATGATGCACGCCGTGAAAAGCAAGGCCGCCAGCCGGTGCCGCAAGACCTGGCGGAGGCTCCGGTCGTAAAAGGCGAGCATGGCGTTGAAGATCCGCTCGGTGGTTTCATAGAGCCGCCCCGGTTTCCGTTCCCCTTGATTTCTCAAAAATTGGGCGGCCATCATGGGGGTAAGGGTCAGGGAGATGAATCCGGAGATGAGAATAGCCGTCGCGATGCTCACGGAAAACTCCCGGAGGAGCCTTCCCACGATGCCCTCCATAAAGAGCACGGGGATGAATACCACCACCAGGGAGATCGTCATGGAAAGGATCGTAAAGCCGATCTCTCTGGAACCAAGAAGCGATGCGGTCCGGGCGTCTTCCCCCTGCTCCATGCGGCGGATGATATTCTCCAACATGACGATGGCGTCATCGACGACAAAACCCACCGATAGAACCAGGGCCATGAGGGACAGGTTGTTGAGGCTGTAGCCGCAGAGATGCATCACCGCAAAGGTGGCGACCAGGGACAGGGGTACCGCGATGCTGGGGATGATCGTGGGCCGTAGGGACCGGAGAAACAAAAAGATGACGATCACGACCAGACAGATAGTCAAAAGGAGGGTGTATTGAACATCCTTGATGGAGTCCTTAATGAAATCCGTCTGGTCGAAGATGAGGCGGACCTCTGTACCCCTGGGGATCTCCGCGCCGAGTTTCGGCATGATCTCCTTGACCTTCGCCGCCACCTCCACGGCGTTGGCCCCGGGCTGTTTACGGACGGCGAATACGACGGTGCGCTGGGAAAGTTCGTCATTGGCGTACCAAACGGTCACCCGCTTGCTGTCCACGCTGTCCACTCCCCGGCCCACATCCCGGATCCGGACGGGATAGCCCTGCTCATATGCCACGATGAGGGGATCATAGGCGGCGGCCGTTTTCAGTTGCCCCTGGGGATCGAGGGTGTAGGACTGATAGGGGCCGTCGAGACTCCCGCCGGGTATGTTGACGTTGGCATTGGCCAGGGCGCCGGCGATCTCGTTTATCCCGATCCCCTTGTTGGCGAGCCGGTGGGGATTGACCTGAATGCGGACCGCATATTTTTTTCCGTATTTGATTACCTCGGAAACACCCTTGATGGTGGAAAGGTTCGGGGCAATGACCGAATCCACGTATTCATAGGTTGTCGTGTCCTTTATGGTCTCCCCCACCATGGCGTAGAACATGATGGGCCATTCGGCGGGATTGACCTTCTGGTACGTAGGGGGAGCCGGCATGGTGGGGAGGATTCCCATGGCCGCCGAGATCATGGAGTTTACATCCTGGGCCGCCGCATCGATGCTGCGGTCCAGGGAAAACTGCATGGTGATGGAGGTCGATCCCTGGGTGCTCGTGGAAGTCATGGATTCGAGCCCCTGAATGGTGGAGAATTTCTTTTCCAGCGGGGTGGCCACCGTGGCGGCCATGATCTCCGGGCTGGCGCCGGGAAGCGCCGCCGATACCTGGATAGTGGGATAATCCATCTGGGGCAGGTCATTGACGGGAAGATTGCGATAACCGATGATTCCGAAAAACAGAATGCCGATCATCACCAGGCTGGTCATGATGGGTCGGCGGATCCAGAGGGCGGAGATATTCACCTGCCTCCCCCTCCGGCGTTACCCTTGGCGTTGCCGTTTCCCGGCCCGGCGCCAAGGCCGTCCCGGATATCCACCTTTGCCCCCGGCTGCACCTTGAGGTGTCCGTCGGCCACCACCGTTTCCCCGCCCTGGAGACCCCTGGCGATCACCGCCTCCTCGCCGGCGCTCCTATCCACGACCACAGGGGCGACCTCGGCCGTCATATCCGGTTTGATCACAAAGACGAACCGCCCCTGATCGCCGGTCTGGACAGCGCGGAGGGGCGCGACGACGGCGCCGGCCTGGATCGTGAGGACGAGAGAGACATTTACAAACTGACCCGGCCAAAGGGCCCGGTCGTTATTGGTGAATTCCGCCTTCAATTTGATCATCCCCGTGGCCTGGTCGATGGCATTGTCCACAAAGACGAGTTTTCCGTAGGGAATTTCCCTGGGAAAGTCCTTGTCGGGGATAACCCGCACGGAAACCGTTCCCGCCGCAAGATATTTTCTGATGTCTCCCAGGTGTTTTTCCGGTACGGAGAAACGGACATAGACGGGACTGATCTGGTTGAGGGTGGTCAGGGAGGTGTCATTGGCCCGGACGATGGCGCCGAGATTGACGCCGTAGGCGCCGGTACGACCGGCGAAAGGGGCCTTGACGGAACAGTAGGAAAGATTGAGCCGGGCGTCTTCCAGCTCGGCGCGATCCGCCTTGACGGTGGCGCTGTAAGCGGCGGCGTCGGTCAGGTACTTGTCCGCCTCCGATTTTGATACCGCCCCCTTGGATAATAGAAAGGCATACCGTTTCGCTTCTTCTTCATTGAACTGGGATTGGGCGATGCTTTTGGCTAGACGGGCCTCGAACTGATGAAGCTTTTCCCGGAAGGGGGCCGGATCGATGGTGAAGAGCAGTTGTCCCGCCCGGACATCCTCTCCTTCCCGGAAATGGGTCCGGAGAAGCTGCCCGGTCACCCGGGAATAGACGTTGATGGATTTATGGGCCTCCACGGTGCCGATGGCGGCAATCGCCAGGGGCATATCCTTCTTGACGACCTTGGCAGCCAGGACGGTGGCGGGAGGGAAAGCGGGCGGCGGGGACTCTTTGCCGCAGGCGCCGGCTACCAGCGCTGCCGCGGCCACTAAGGAAAGCAGAAAGGCTCCGCTGATCAAACGCCGTAACCACGATCGCCACGAACCATTCCGGTGCTGCCGGCCGCCATGCCCCGTTGCCAATATGATCTTGTCGAACATAAGATATGTGACCGTCCTTCCCTATCTCCCCCCCATGGCCTTTTCCAGGTTGGCCCTGGCGGTTACGTAATTGTAGTAGGCGTTTACCCGCGTCTGTTTTGCCTGGCTGAAGTTGACCGTGGCGGTGGTAACCTCTACCGAAGTAGCTAGACCCGACTGATAACGGAGGTTGACCAGTTCCAGATTTTCCGTCGCCTGCCGTACTAAAAGTTGGGCGTTGGTTATCGATTCTTCGGCCTTTTTCATATTGAGGAGCGATGTCTGCACCTCCTGGCGGATCTGGAGCTTGATGGCGGCGATCTTAGCCTCGGTTACCTTGAGATTCGCCAGGGCCTTCTGCACGGACTGCTGGGTGGCAAAACCTGCAAAGAGATTCCAGGTAACCCCCACCCCCACGTTCCAGCCCTGGGCCAGGGGGGTCTGGCTGCCGGCGAATTCATAACCGGCGTTGGCGTCCAGAGAGGGAAAATAATCTTTCCTGGCCAGGGATACGGATCTTTCCGCCGCCTTCTTCTGCAACAGGAGCGACTGGAGATCCTGGCGGTTTCCATATGCCCGCTCCAGGGCTTCCTGTTCCACGATCCGCAGTTTGTCGAGGTTATGGAGCTCCTTGACGGTATAATTGGCCGGACCGTCATAACCCATGGCCTTGCTCAGGGAGACCCAGGCCTTGCTCAGTTCGTTTTCCCCGTCGATGAGCTTGAGCTCGGCGCCGCTGAGATAGACCTCGGCGTTTGTCACATCGTATTTCGGCTTCTTGCCGGCCGTAAAGAACAATTTTGCCTGTTCCAATTGCTTTCGGTATTGTTCCCGCACTTCCACCTCGATATCCCGGGATAGTTTCGCCTTCAGGACATCGTAATAGGCGTTTTTGACGGTATTGACCACCGCGGTGATCCTATTTTCCATGTCCATCCGGGAGGAATCGACGTTGAGACGGGCCACGGCGACGTTATCCTCCCGCTTCCCGAAGTCGTAGATCTTCTGGGTAAGGGTCAGATTGGTGTCCCCGTATTTATAGCCATAGAGATTGTTGATGGGTGGATAGGGGTCGTCGGTTTTGTTGGCCAGGTTGTAACTGTTGAAGATCGATTTGGCATCCAACTGGGGATAGTATCCTGACAAGGCCTTGCCGAGATCCGCTTCGTTGGCCCTGGTCATATACAAATACTGAATTATTTCCGGTTGGTTATGGACGGCAATCTCGATACAGCGCTCCAGGGTCAACTCCTCGCCGTCCCGGATAAGGGGCGCCTCCACCGCTGTAACGGCGCCTGCCCACAGGGCGATCCCCATAACCAAGATGGTGACGAACCGAATCATACCTCGCCTCTCTCCAAAAGCAGTTATGCCTATCATACCGGGAGTTCCCTTGTCAAAGAAATGCGCCCTCAGTCGCCATCAGGAACGTCCCGGCCGTTTGATCCGGTCAGACCCCGGCAGGGCTCGGCGTCGGGCAAACGTTCATAGTCCGGCAACGGCGCGGCAATGGAAAATCGCTCTTTCCCGTCCGGAGCGATCGCAGGAAAACCCAGATTTCGTTCGATCATACCGGCCAGTCTCCAGGTGTTCTCTCCTTCGCCGTGGACCACGAATACCTGTTTCGTCTTGGGGAAACGGGACAGCCAGGTGAGAATCCGACAGGCGTCGGCATGGTTGGAAAAGATGTCGAATCTCTTCACCCGCATCCGTATTTCCGTCTCCAGCCCTGATTGCGGCGCCCCGTTCCCCGGAATATGGAAAGGGGAAATGGCCACCCGCCGCCTCCCTGCCAGCAGCGCCTCCCCCAGGCTTCCCGGGGCCTGCCAGCCCACGATGGCCAGAAGGTTCCTGGGGTCGCCACCCATCCTCTTCAGGTGGCGCGGGGCGTTGCCGTGATCGAGCATGCCGCTGGAGGTTACGAAGATCGCGGCCTGGCGCTGTTCATGGGCCAGGAGGGCGGCGGCACCGTTCACCTTTTGTAATCCGGGAAATTGGAAGGGATCCCGACCGGCATCGAATTCCCGTTGTACCTCGGGATGGAGATAATTTCGGTGCCGGCGGTAAGCGTCGGTTATCTTGCCGCCCAGAGAACTGTCGGCATATACCGGGGTGACGGCGGGGAACAAACCACGGCGCTGCCACCGCCCGATGGTGAACAGGACCTTCTGGGTCCGGTCCATGCTGAAGGCGGGAATCAGGACGCTCCCTCCGGCCGCAAGGGTCTCCCTTATCTCCCGGACAAAGAGTTCCTCCTGGCCTTCCGTATCACGCCGGCTGGTCCCATAAGTGGCCTCGATGACGATGAAATCAGCTTCAGTAATCATTTCCGGCTCCCTGAGAAGGGGGATGCTCCCATTCCCCATGTCGCCGGTAAAGACGATCTTACGCATTTTGCCTCCGGAACCCGTCCAGACCTCGATCATCGCCGAACCGAGGATATGCCCCGCATCCCGGAGACGGATGGCTACATCCCCGGTAAGCTGGCGCCGGCAACCATAGGGAAGAGATTCATAGTTCCTCAACATCGTCTCTACGTCTTCAGGGCCATACATTAGCGCACCGCCGCCGGACTCATAGGTCAGCCCCGCCTTCAGGGTAAGCCCGGCCAGGGTTTTCGTGGCCGCTGTACCGACCACCCGACCCCGGAAACCCTGCCGGTAAAGTAAAGGTATGCGCCCGGCATGATCCGCGTGGGCATGGGTCAGCAGGACAAAGTCGATCGCGGCGGGATCGAAGGACGGCGTGGTACTTTCACCGGCCTTGCCCCGTTCCATGGACAGACCGTAGTCGATGAGTATTTTTGATTTTCCCGTCTCCAGAAGGATGGCGCTGCCCCCCACGCTGCGGGCCGCGCCGAGAAACCTCAGGGTAACGTCCTCCGCAGCCCGGGCCGGGAGGGCGGAAAGCGTCATGAGAAGCAGGAAAAACAGTAAAAAACATGCCCGCAAAGATCGTGTTGCGGCGCGGCGGTACCGCGACGGCGAAACAATTGATATCGAAAACATGGCTAATTAAATCACAGCCGATTTCTCAATGCAACCGTCCCTTTGCTCATACCATCCCTGCGGTACGGTCATATCTAAACGTTTTTCCATTTTATCGTCGTGGGCCAGAATATAGATCTATCATGTCCACACTTCTTTTTTGTTGCATTACACGGCAAATATCATTATATTGCAGCTTCTTTCAGATGTCATGATCAGGACAGTGGCATTGCATTCCCGTGGAGAGAAAAGGCCCTCATGGCGGCTATCACCACATCCGTTTTCGAGCTTCTGAAGATCGGCCCCGGTCTGTCGAGTTCCCATACCAGTGGCGGGGCAGGGAGGAATCAGTCCGGTGTATGCCCAGATATCCATATGAAGACACTAGCCAATTGACGAAACTTCTCAAAAGGCGCCGTCTGGATCTCTTCTAAATCATGATGGCCAACGAACGGGCTATAACCGGTCGTTCGGAAAAGAAAATCAACGACGGTCTGGACCGGGTCATCGCCGCCATGCAGCGGGGTCTGTCGACGGAGGGCTATCTTCCAGGACCGATCCGCCTTCACCGCAAGGCCCCGCTCAATTACCAGCGAGCTCGGGGTATGTCCCGGAACGCGGAGCACCTCCTTGTTTATCTGTGCTCCTATACCTTTGCCGCCGCGGAAGAGAACGCCGCCGGACATAGGGTGGTCACCACCCCCACTTGCGGCACCGCCGGGGTAATCCCCGCCCTGATCGTTCTCCTGCGACGCCACGGGATGATTCCCTGAGATCCTGTCCTGGGCTATGTGCAGATCCACTGCATCGAACGAAACGCCATGGGGGCCATCAAAGCCTACACATAATATATCATCGCCCGTGAGTGCGTGCCGGAATGGCACCTAGTCAGCCTGGACAAGGCGATTGCGGCCACGAACTTGAGGGGACGCGACATGCCCTTACAGTGCCAGGAGACATCGCAGTTGGTGTACTGGCCCGAGGGCGCGGAAAGGAACAGCAATGGCAAACCGCCTCCCTGCCCCAGGGATTAGCGACACCCGCCTTATCATTATCGCCGCCCTCATAGGCGCCGGACTCCTGTGGATCGGCTTCTTTATTTCCGCCGTTCCCGCCGGGTCTGCTCAGCACCAGATTGGGCATAAGGCCCCGCCCTTCCTGGTGAGTTCCGGAGACGACCAGACATTGACGGTGGAAGATCTAACCGGAAAAATTGTGTTGCTTTTTTATGAAAGCCGGGAGGCGGCAGAAAAGAATCGTTCCCTCAAGAATCTCCTCAACGCCTTTTACCGGGAACAGGCGCCGAGGCTGCGGCAAAACATCTGTCGGGTAGCCGTAATCAACTGCACCGCCGCGGTATGGCCACTGCAAGGGATATGGAAGCGGGAACTCCGGAAAAATTCGCGCCAGGAGGGGTTGACCATATATGGCGACTGGGACGGACGGATGCTTTCCGCCTACGGCATGAAAGGAGGCGATTCAAATCTTTTGATTATCGACAAAAAGGGGGTCATTCGCTTCTTCCGTTCCGGCGCCATCCCTCCGGACGTAATTAAAGAAATCCAGGAGCTCCTCTACGCTATCGGCAGAGAATGAAGCCGCCGTCCTTCTCGTTGAGAGCTTTGCGTAACCGTGGAAAAAATGATCGCTATCCCCGGATCACCATCCTTGACCCGGCCGGGAAGTTGCTCCTCGAATTCCTCCTGCGAAGCCAACATCTTCATCTTCCAGGTACCAAGATGCGCCGTCTCGCGACCTTTTTCCTTTTTCCTTCTTCAGGGCGATCTCGGCGTAAGCGCCGACGCCGTTGCACTCACAGTAACAGGTCAGATAAGGCCAGACGATCCGAACCCGGAGGCGATAACAATCCTCGCAAAATCCCATCATCGCCGCCAGATCCGGGCAAACCAAAGACAATTTCTCATCCCCGGCCGGCATCTTCTCCTCCGGTAATCGCGACCGCTCGGGTGTTAATTACTTTTGTTCTTTTGTCAGACGCGGCGCTTATTGTTCTCAATGTTTTATCAGCCGGGGCGCTCATCGTTTTCGCTGCTTCATCAGGATATTGGCCCCCACCACAATGATCAGCACGGGGAGCAGATACTTGCCGAGGGCGTAAACCTGGACGCCAAATATCTCCGTAAGGAGAAAGATGACACCTACGACCAGTATGATCCAACCGCCCAGATCCTTAACGTTCTGGATCAAGGTGCCCACGGCGATGGCGATGAGCAGTACCGGCCAGCTCGCATTGAAGGACCAGATGCCCGTCTTGCCCAGGATGATGAGGACGCCCAGGGTAATCAGAATCAGGCCGCCGGTTATGGCGTGCATTGTCCCTTTTCTTTCCATTGACCATTCCCCCATGCTTCTGGTCAGAAACCTTCCGGTTGTCGGTTTCTTTAAAGGATCACTTATTGCCCTTCCCCAGGAAGTGGCTGAACATATCGATGGGGATGGGGAACAACGTGGTGGAGTTGTTCTCCGAGGCAATCTGGTTCAGGGTTTGTAGATAGCGCAACTGCAGTGTAATTGGCTCCCGCGCCATAACGGATGCCGCCTCCATGAGCTTTTCCGCCGCCTGAAATTCTCCTTCCGCCGCAATGACTTTGGCCCGTCGTTCCCGTTCCGCCTCGGCCTGTTTGGCCATGGCCCGCTTCATCTCTTCCGGCAGATCGATGTGCTTCACCTCCACCAGGGTCACCTTGATGCCCCAGGGATCGGTGCTCCGGTCCAGGATCTCCTGAAGATGGAGGTTGATCTTCTCCCGTTCCGACAGGATCTCGTCCAACTCCACCTGGCCGCAGACGCTCCGGAGGGTGGTCTGGGCAAGTTGGGACGTGGCATAGAGGAAGTTCTCCACCTCCGTTACCGCCGAATTGGCGTCCATAACCCGGAAATAAACCACGGCGTTGACCTTGATGGAAACGTTGTCCCGGGTGATGACATCCTGGGCAGGAACGTCCATGGTGATGATCCGCATATCCACCTTGACCATCTTGTCGATCACCGGGATGAGGATGATCAGGCCGGGGCCTTTCATATCGATGATCCTTCCCAGCCGGAAGATGACGGCCCGTTCGTACTCGTTCATGATCCGGATGGCCGAGGCCAAAAACATGATGATGAGAAAAACGATGATGGTAATCGTGTATGTCATGCTGCTTCCCTCCTTATCTATCTTTCCGTGGTTGCCGTCACCTTTATCCGCAAGCCCTCGATCTTGACCACTTTGACCTTCATCCCCTGCTTAAGTGGTTCGTCGCTGTAAGCCGCCCAGTATTCCCCTTTGACCATTACCTTACCCTCGCCATCGATGTCGGTTACCGTCTTGCCTTCCGCGCCGATCATCCCCTCCTTGCCTGTAAGTTTTTTCCGAACCTGGGCCTTGACCACCAGATAGATCACCCCGGCAAAAAAGAGGGAAATCACGGTCAAAGTAGGGATCATCACCTCCAGGGACACCCGCAGGGCCGGATCCGGGGAGTCGAAAAGCATCAGGGAACCCACGGCGAGGGAGATGATGCCCCCGACAGTCAGGATCCCATGACTTACTACCTTGATCTCGGCTATGAACAGCACGATCCCGAATAGGACGAGCAGGACCGCGGCATAATTCACCGGCAGGGTCTGCATGGCGAAAAACGCGAGGATCAGGGATATTCCTCCCACCACGCCGGGGAGGATTGCCCCGGGGTGGGAGAATTCGAAGTAGAGCCCCGCCAGCCCCAGCAGGAAAAGGATATAGGCGATATTGGGATCGCTCAGGGTGGTAAGGATCCGCTGCCGGTGCCCCATCTTTTTCTCCGTCAGGGTCGCTCCCGCCGTTTTCAAGACTCTTTTTTCGGTGCCTACGATCACCTGCCTTCCCTCCGCCTGGGCGAGGAGATGGCGGATATCAGTGGCGACATAATCGATGACGTTGTTTTTCAGCGCCTCTTCCGCCGTGATGGACTCACTCTTGCGTACCGCCTTTTCCACCCAGTCCTCGTTTTTCCCCCGGATCTTGGCGATGCTGCGGACATAGGCGGCGGCGTCATTGGCCACCTTTTCCATCATGGTCTTGTCGCCCGTTCCCCCTCCCAGACCCACGGGGTGTGCAGCGCCGATGTTCGTTCCCGGGGCCATGGCCGCCACGTGGGCAGCCACGGTGATGATAACACCGGCGGAAGCGGCGCGGGCGCCGGAGGGATATACATAGACCAGAACCGGCACCGGGGCGTTGAGGATTCCCTTGGCAATATCCCGCATGGAAAGATCGAGCCCCCCCGGGGTATCGAGAAGAATGATCAGGCCGTCCGCCCCTTCCTTGCCGGCGGAGGCGATATGCTGGAGGATGAATTCCGCCACCGGGGGCGTGATGGGACCGCTCACGGCAATCTGATGAAAGGTGGGGGTCCGCTCCGCGGCCGGGACATTCGTAACGGAAACAAGCAGGGGCAGGAGCAGGAGCAGCGCCGCCGTCAAACCGGCGCGGAAATAGCGTTTCTGAAACATTTCAACCTCCTTTGCCGGTCCCGGCATCGAGGAGCCGCATAATCTGCTGGACGTCTTCCCACACCTGGCGCTTCTGGGCGGGATTCCGCAACAGATAGGCCGGGTGATAGGTCGGCATCAGGGGAATGTCGTGATAGCTATGCCAGCGTCCCCGGAGAATGGAGATGGGTGCTCCGGTCTTCAGGAGCGTCTGGGCGGCTATAGTCCCCAGGGCGCAGATCGCCCGGGGCCTGATGGCCTCCAGTTGCCGGAGCAGAAACGGTTCGCAGGCGGCGATCTCCGCGAGGGCGGGATTGCGGTTTCCCGGCGGCCGGCATTTGAGGATATTGCAGATGTAAACCTCCGAACGCTTCATCTTCATGGCCTCGATAATCCTCGTAAGGAGCTGACCCGCCCGGCCTACGAACGGCCTCCCCTGTGCGTCTTCATCGGCCCCGGGCGCTTCACCGACAAATGCCAGGGCCGCCCGGGAGTTGCCCTCTCCGAAGACGACGTTCCTTCGCCCAAGATGGAGCCGACACCGCCGGCAGTCTCCCAGTTCCTCGCGCAACGCCTTCAGATCCAGGGGAACATTCGGAGACGCCAAGGGGGTAGTAATCCGCTCCGGTTCCGCCGCCCCCATTAGCTCCGGGCAAGGCGCCCCGGTTGCCCGTAGCGGCACCGTCTCCACGGGGACGGCTGATGGGGATGCCGCCACAAATATTTCTCCGGACGCGGGGAGCAGCGCTTTATCGATCGCCATTACGCCGTCTCCACCGATACGGAATGAGATTGTATTCCGGCCGGCGGACGCTTCCGCCTCTACATGGGCCCGCAGCGCCCCGATCAACAGGAGGAGTTCTTCTTTACCTCGATCCGGCATAGATAAGCGCCTTGACGCGATCCAGTATCCGGGCCGCGATGTCTAGCTTGTCCATGAGGGGGACCGTTTCGACCCCGCCCTGGAGATCGAGAATCTTGATGATGTTGGTGTCGGATTGGAAACCCGCTCCGTCCTGGTGAAGATCGTTGGCCACGATCAGATCCATATTCTTGGCGAAGAGTTTTGCCTTTGCGTTGGCTAGGAGATTTTCCGATTCCATGGCAAAACCCACGACTACGCGCTTTCCTTTTTTTGCTCCGATTTCGGCGATGATATCGGGATTTTTTTCCAGATCAATATTCAAGGGACCACGTTTCTTTTTTATTTTGTTGCCGGCGCGCACGGCCGGACGATAATCGGCGACAGCCGCCGCCTTGATGACCACCGTGACGGTTTCGAGGCGGCTCATGACGGCGCCGCGCATCTCCACGGCGCTCTCCACGGGGATGAAATCGACCCCATAGGGGATGGGCAGGACCGTGGGACCGCTGACGAGGATCACCTCCGCCCCGCGCCGTCGGGCCATGGTCGCCAGGGCATAGCCCATCTTTCCCGATGAATAGTTGGTAATGAAGCGGACGGGATCGAATGGCTCCCGGGTGGGACCGGCGGTGACGAGAATCTTTTCCCCAGCCAGATCCTTATCCGTCCAAGCTGTCTCGATAGCCTCGACAATCGCTTCCAGTTCGGCCAGTCTTCCGATCCCGGCGGTCTTGCAGGCCAGTTCGCCACGATCTGGCGCCACGATATGAACACCTCGGTTCTGAAGAATCCTGATATTGTTCTGTACAGCCGGATGGGTGTACATGTTGTCGTTCATGGCCGGGCAGACAAGCACTGGCGCCCGGGCAGCCAGGAGGACCGTGGAAAGCAAATCGTCGGCGATGCCCGCCGCCATCTTCCCGATGATATTGGCGGTGGCCGGCGCTACTACGATCACATCCCCATAAGCCGCCAAAGAGATATGGTTCAGATCGTAATGCTCCTGGGAGAATAGATCGCTGAAGGCAGGATGGCCCGTAAGGGTTTGAAAGGTCAGCGGCGTGATGAATTCCTTGGCATTTTCCGTCATCACCACCATGACGGAAATATCCTTTTTCACCAGCAATCTTGCCAGTTCAGCCGCCTTGTACGCGGCGATGCCTCCGGTGACGCCGAGGACCGCCTTTTTCCCAGCCGCCATTTTTTCTGTCCCTCCCGATTGGCCACTCATTTTGCGGCAACTATAGCAATAATGAACGCCAAGATCAAGGCAAGTAATGCACCGTTTGCGCTTCATCTATGACTTGCAAAAGGAGGGGAAAATCATTATAGAACGGAATGTGTTTTTCCGCGTTTCCACTTCCACGGCGGCAACGAAAAAATCTCGACGTACAGGAAGGCCATGAAAACCTACAAGATCTATTTCATAACCGGAGCGGTTATCGTCATAAGTGCCCTGGCCTGGTGGTTTTTCGCCACCATCGGTGAATTCGGCGCCCCCCGGATCGACTTGATGCAGGACCATCGCGTCATCGGCCCGCGCACGGTGCTGGAAATCACCTTTTCCGATACCGGTAGCGGTCTCCAGGAAACCGCCGTCACCCTCACCCAGGATAACCAGCCCCGGGTGCTGTCGAAACTGGAATTTTCCGGGCCCAAGACAAAACGCCACGTCGTTTCGATCCCCATCGATCCCCAGGCGCTCAAGCTCCATGACGGCCCGGCCACCCTGACTGTAACGGCGGCGGATCATGCCCTATGGAAGAATTCCACTGTCGTCAACCGCCTGGTGAATGTCGATGTCATCCCGCCGCAGATCTTTTTGCTCACCCCGGTGACACACATCAATCCCGGCGGCACCGGGATGGTGCTCTTCCGCATCTCCAAGACTGTACCGGCAGCGGGGATCCGGGTAAACGACTTAAACTTCCCAGCCTATCCGATAATGATCAACAATAAACCCTGCCTGATTGCCTATTTTGCCGTGCCCATCGCCACGGCATCCCAGACAACAGCCATAAAGTTGTACGCCCGTGATGAGGGGGGAAACGAAGTGTGGCAGAACCTGCCCCATCTCTTCCTCAAGAAGAAATTCAGGAGCGATCGGATGAACACCCCCGATTCATTCCTGCAGCAAAAGATGCCTGAATTCGTCACCCAGAATCCCGCCCTGTCGGGTAAATCCCTCCTTGAGGCATTTATCCATGTCAACGGCATCCTACGGGAAGAGAATTTCCGGACCATCCAATCCGTATGCACTAAATCCGCCCCCCGGCAGCTCTGGGAAGGGACTTTTCTCCGGATGAAGGATGCAGCCCCCATGGCCCAGTTCGGAGATCACCGCACCTACTATCATGGCGGCAAACCTGTTGGAGAAAGTACGCATCTGGGGGTGGATCTGGCCTCCACGGCCAACGCTCCCATCGAAGCCGCCAATAATGGCATCGTCACCTACACCGGTAATCTGGGCATCTACGGAAACATGGTCATGATCGACCACGGACTGGGGCTCTTCAGCCTGTATGCCCACTTGTCGAGCATCGATGTGAAAACCGGGCAGGAGGTCAAAAAAGGGGTGGTTCTCGGGAAAAGCGGCCTCACCGGTCTGGCTGGCGGCGATCATTTGCACTTTTCCATCCTGGTTGGGGGTCAATTCGTGAATCCTACGGAGTGGTGGGACCCTCACTGGATCCAGGACAATATTACCAAGAAGATGGATGTCTCTTTTTAAATCGCAGGGCTGCGATTGGTTACGGTGAGTAAATACTCACGACTTCGTAAAAATGATTTTCCACCTCTTTTTTTAGGGTTTGGTCAGCGGGCAAGGGGTTAAGATTAAGTTTGGTAGTGTAAGGAAGAGAGCCGCGAGATTTCTGCAAGCACATATAACTTTCATTGTTCGGAAATCGCCACTATCTCCCCAGGTCCTTCAGCTTTTCCCGATGTCCCGGTGGTTGGCCTGGATATTGTAGCCCTTGTCGGAGAAATACGCGGCCAGTTCGTTGGCCATGGCGACGGAACGATGTTTTCCCCCGGTACAGCCAAGGGCGATATGTAGCCGTACCTTGCCTTCCTTTTCATACAGGGGCAATAGAAAAGACATGAGGGCAAAGAGTTTTTCAATAAATCGCCGTCCCTCATCGGAGGCCAGGATGTAATCCCGCACCGCCGGATGATGACCGTCGTGTTTTTTCAAGGAATCCACAAAATAGGGATTGGGGAGAAAGCGAACGTCCAGGACGATGTCCGCATCCACCGGGAGGCCATAGCGGTATCCGAAGGATGTCACGTGAATGATCAGCCGTTTTTCCGCCCCGGGTGACAGGAAGATCCTCTGTATGACGTCTTTCAACTGATGTACGTTGGAGGAGGTGCTGTCGATGATCCTGTCGGCCATCAGCTTCAGCGGAGCCAGTTTTTGCCGCTCCATTGCGATGCCCTCCATAATCGACCCCTTCACGGCCAGGGGATGACTGCGCCGCGTTTCACTGAACCGATGCAGCAAGGCCTCGTCCCCGGCATCCAGAAACAGGATCTCGATGACATAGCCCTGCTCCCGGAGGCGTTTGAAGATCCGGGGGTATTTTTCCAGGAAGCCCTGCTCCCGCAAATCCATAACCATGGCCACTTTGGAGATCATTTTGGATGGATCGGACTGGATCTTCAAGAATTTAGGCAGCAGGACGATCGGCAGATTATCCACGCAAAAAAAACCGAGATCCTCCAAAGCCCGCAGAGCGGTACTCTTACCGGAACCCGACATGCCGGTGATCACCACAATCTGCATCTTATCCCTCCTTACTGCCCTCCCGACATCGGAGTCGCCGGATGATCCTTGGCACGGTGCGTTGGACGTTGTCATCGACCATGACTGACAAAAAAGCAGCCCTCAAATCCATGGCCTTCCAGATCTCGCCCACAGTTAAATATTTTTCCTTCGTTTTTTCAAGTTTTTTGATCAGTTCGACAACAAAATCGATCCGGCACTCCGGAATGGCGTGAAAAGATGGAAATGCACGGGTGACGCTGAAGATGCCTTTCGACGGCAACCAGGCAAGCCCGCGTATCTTCTTATGGGCTTTGCCTAGGGGATGCAGGTCGGCGCCGATGGTCAGTTCCACAAGATCGTCGGCTACCCATATGCCTCCCCTCCGGACCATTTCCAGGGCGCAGGTCGTCTTCCCGGCGCCGCTTTCCCCTATCAGCAGGATCCCCTTTCCCATCCATTGGATAAGGCAACCGTGAATATGCTTCATGGTCCCGTCCACTTCCCGGGGTTATTCACTGCTGGAAGGGCAAATCACGTCGATAACAAACCGCTTTTTCCGAAGAGGGGCAACTGCGATCCGGACCGATCAGCAGAATTCATCCTTGTTGATGATGACCTGCATGATCTCGTCCCTGGACCGGGCGGTGAGGAGATCGTTGCGAAAAGCAGCATCTTTCAGCATTTTCGACAGTTTAGCCAACATTTTCAGGTGCTGTCCCGCCGCGTTTTCCGGCGCGAGAAGGAGAAAGAACAGATGGACGGGCCGCCCGTCCATGGCGTTGAAATCTATCCCTTCTTGACTGATTCCAAAGGAAATGGTCAATTCATCAATGATGGTTAGTTTCCCATGGGGGATGGCGATGCCATCTCCGATTCCGGTACTCCCCAGTTTTTCTCTCCCCAAAAGGACATTCACCGTCTCCTCAGCGTGATAACCTGGCCGGCCGCCCAGGATGACGGCGGCCAGTTCCTCCAGGACATCTCGTTTGGTCCGGGATGACAATTGTTCGATTATGAAGTCCTTTTTGAGTATTTCCGCGATCTTCATCTGCATCTTTCCGGATTTAGCTGTTGGTTTCCACCAGGACGTAATTGCCGTCATCCCGCCGATATATGACGGCGACATTTTCTGTCGCGGTATCACGGAAGATGATGAAGAGATTTTTCGAGGTCTCCAGTTCCATAATCGCATCTTCATGGGACATGGGATTTAAGACTACCTTCCGGGTCTCCACGAATCGGGGTTCGTGGATATCTTCCAGTGCCCCTTCCGGTGTACTTTCCATTATATCCTCGCCGGATCTGACACCGGCGCCCTTGTGTACCCGCATCTTTTCGCGGTGTTTCTTCAACCGCCGCTCGATTTTCTCCACCGCCTCGTCGATGGCCAGCACCATCTCTTTTGCCTCTTCCCTGGTATTGACGATCATGCCGTTGTCCGTGAGATTAATTTCCGCCACATTCCGGAATTTTTCCACCGACAGCACCACCCTAACATCCACCGGACGATCGAGGTATTTTTTCAGTTTACCGAGCTTCTCTTCCAGGTAATTTTTGAACCACTCTTCCCCGTCTGTATTCCTGAAGGTCACAGAGATCTTCATTCTTTCCTCCCGTTGTCTTACTCGTAAAAAGGTCTTGTGCTATATTGGTGTCGCCGGGAAAAGTCAACCCCTTTTTTCTTCAGAAGAACTTCTTACGCCGTGATGATGGCAGAATATTAATCATTTCTCGATACTTTGCCACCGTCCGCCGGGCGATTTTGATTCCCGAGGCCTTCAGCATCATGACAATTTCGTTGTCACTCAATGGCTTCCTGGGATTTTCCTCAGCGATCAGTTTGCGGATTTCCTCCTTGACGCTCTTGGAGGCGATGTTTTCTCCGTTGCCCTTCGAAAGGCCACTGCTGAAAAAATATTTAAGTTCAAAAAGCCCGGCGGGTGTCTGCATGTACTTATTCGTCACCACCCTGCTGATTGTTGATTCGTGCATTTCCACATCCATGGCAATATCACGGAGGACCAGGGGCTTGAGATAATTGATCCCCTTTTCGAAGAAATTGCGCTGATGGTTAACGATGCTTTCCGCGACTCTGTATATGGTTTTCTGGCGCTGCTGGATGCTCTTGATCAACCAGGTCGCCGATTGGACCCGTTCCTTGATGTACCTCTTCCCGGTATCGACGTCCCGGCCGCCGTCCATTCCCGCCATGATCTCCCGGTAGAAGTTGCTGATCCGCAACCGCGGCATGCCGTCATCGTTCAGGACGATCTTATAGTCATCCCCCGACTTGTACACATAGACATCGGGGATGACGGTCTGAACCTTTTCCTCCTGAAAGGCGCTTCCCGGCTTCGGATCCATGTTGCTGATGACCATGACGGCTTGCACCACTTCATCGATCTCTACCTTGAGCTTTCTGGCGATCTGGGGATAGTTCTTCATTTCCAGATCCTTGAGGTGATCACGAATGATGATTTCCACCAGAGGATTGGTTTCACCCAGCAGGCGCGCCTGGATCAAAAGACATTCCGTAAGATCCCGAGCGGCAATACCCGGGGGATCAAAGGACTGTACAGTTTTTAGGACCCGGGTCACAAAGTCTGCGGCTGCGTGTTCCTGATCGGCAATCTCCTCGATGCTCGCCTGGAGATACCCATTTTGATCGAGGTTGCCGATTATCTGTTCTCCCACCCTCATCTCCGTTTCCGTCATCGGCGAGAGCTTCAGTTGCCACATTAGATGATCGGTGAGGGACGTCGTTTTGGTCAGGATGTTGTCCCAGGAGGCCCCCTCGTCCTCGGCCCGCTGGTAGGTAACACCCATCGGTCCGTAATCTTCCAGGTAATTGTTCCAGTCGAAGTCTTCCCGTCCGTCGCCCTCTCCTGTGATCTCGACGGTGTGATCCACCGGCTTGATCTCGTCGGTCTCCAGGCTCCGCAGGGAATCGGTTTCCGCCGGGGCTTCCTCAATCATATCCTCGCCTATGGAGACCTCCTCCAGAAGCGGGTTCTCCTCCATCTCCTGATTGATCATGTCCACCATCTCCAATCGCGACAACTGCAGGAGTTTTATCGCCTGCTGCAGTTGCGGCGTCATGATCAACTGTTGAGAGAGTTTCAGATTCTGTTTGAGTTCAAAAGCCATACAAAAGTTTCCTTACAGGCAGAAGTCTTCCCCGAAATAGATCTTTTTCGCCGTCTCGCAGGAGGCGATCGTGTCAGGATCCCCCTCTACCAGGATGCTTCCTTCGTTGACGATATAGGCGCGATCACAAACCGAAAGGGTTTCACGGACATTATGATCCGAAATGACCACGCCGATTCCCTTTGCCTTCAGTTTATATATGATCTTTTGTATATCTGCAACCGCCAGGGGGTCGATACCGGCAAAGGGTTCATCCAAAAGGATGAATTTTGGCGAAGTTACCAGGGCCCGGGTAATCTCCACCCGCCGCCGCTCCCCCCCCGAAAGGGAATAGGCGGGATTTCCTGCCAAGGCCGTCAGGTCCAGCTCCCCGAGGAGAGACTCCATGCGCTCGCGGCGCTGCCCGTGATCCATATCCAGGGTTTCCAGGATCGCCATGATATTCTCCTCTACCGTGAGCTTTCGGAAAATCGACGGTTCCTGGGGAAGATAATTCAAGCCTTTTTTTGCCCGGAGATACATGGGGCTTCCGCTTATGTCATCCCCGTCAAGAAAGATGTTGCCGCCATCAGGGCGAATCAATCCGACGATCATATAAAAGGTTGTGGTCTTGCCGGCGCCGTTGGGACCGAGGAGTCCGACCACCTCCCCCGCCTCGATGGCGAGGTTGATGTTGTTCACCACCCGCCGCCCTCCATATACCTTGACCAGTCCCTTCGCCGCCAGCATGCTATTCCCCCGATGCCGTTTTACTATTTCTTTTTCTTGCTATTTTCACCGGGATAGATGGTCGCCGTCACCCTTTTGCCTGCGGTACCTTCCACAAGACCCCTGTTTTCATTGAGGAGGACCGTAATTCGTTCTCCCCGGACGACACTGTCCCCTTCCCGCATCAACGCGTTGCCGCTCACCACTATCTTTTGATCATCTTGATAATAAACGGCATCTTCTCCCGTAACCACCCGGTTAAGTTCGGTGATGCGCACCTTACCCTTGGCTTCGATCCGATCGAGATCCCCGCCCTGGCCGAGGGCCGTACCCGGCTCCGCTTTCCCGTCATCCGCCCCTTTCTTGTAATATACAAGAAGCTTATCGGCGCGGATCACCTTTCGGCCCTGCACGGCCACGGCGTTACCGGCAAAAACGACGAGGCGTTGGTCGTTGAAGGCCTCCAGCCGATTGGAGGTAATCTGAATGGGCTCTCTGGGAAGCTTTTTATCTAGGGCCTGCCCCGACACATCCGGGACCGGAAGCAGCAGACCGAAAACGACGGAGAGGAATCCCAGCCAGATCGGCATGCATCTAATATTTACGGTCATTTTCTTATCTTCCTGTCTTCATGGTGGCCTTTATTTGTGACAACAATTCGATGCGACGGGTTTTCGTGTAGAGTCTCATACCCTTTCCTCTCAATATTATCTTTTCATTTTCGAGCATTACAGGTGCATCCGTATGCAATAGTTTGTCTTTTTCCGTATAATATAATTTATCCGTGGTAATGTGATCCCCCTGATCGGAAATAACCAATACATCCCCCTTGACCTCCATATCCTTGGTGGCCGTCCAGTAGCGTCCCTCCTCCGCGGTGAGCCGGTATGTCCGTCCGTCGGTCATGATCATCATTACCGCTACCTGATCGAAGACAGCCAAGTTGTCCTGGCGTCCATAGGTGACCGTCTTGGCCCTGATTTCCCATTTGGCGCCGTCGGCGGAAACATCGGTGTAGAGAACGTCCCGCACCTGCATATCCACATGATCGGGCAGGATCTTCAGGGCCTTATCGGCTTCCTTCCTTCCCTGCTCCCAGAGGTAGAACAAGATGGAGGCGGCCATTAATACCAATACTGCCGTTATCGCCGGCAGAGTTTTTTTCATTTCAGGAAAAATATCTCGCCAGGAGACGGTCCCATTTCTCCTGGCCCTGGAGGATCAGGTCACATACCTCACGGACGGCACCCCGTCCTCCCCGCTGGCTGGTTACATAGTGGGCGGCCTGTTTTGCCTCGGAAACGGCGTCATTGACGGCTACGGCGAAACCGACTCGTTTCAACAGGGGGATATCGACAATGTCGTCACCCACATAGGCCACCTCCTCCGGAGCTAATCCCTTCCTGACCAGAATTTCCTCATAGACCTCCACCTTGTTCCAGATCAATTGGTGATACTCCTGCACACCCAGATCTTTCGCCCGGTACTCGACTACGTGGGACTTCCGGCCGGTTATCCATACGACCTCCAGACCGCACCGCATGAGGACCTTCAAGCCGTGGCCGTCCTTGACGTCGAAGAATTTCGACTCCTCGCCATGATCGTTCATAACGATGCGACCGTCGGTAAGGACCCCGTCCACATCGAGGATGAGGAGGCGTAGGGGTATTATTCTCTCTCTCAGTTCTGGGGTTATTTCCATGTTCATTCCCTAATACTGCTTTTCACCAGGCGGTCAATCTTCACGAGGGCGGCCAGCAATTCCTCCAACTCCGCCAAGTGTAATGAATTGGGACCATCACAACGGGCTGTCTCCGGTTCTGGATGAACCTCGAAGAATATTCCGTCCACGCCGGCAGCCACGGCGGCCCGGGCCAAAAAAGGAATCATTTCCCGCTGTCCTCCCGACGATGTTCCCATTCCTCCCGGCAACTGGACGCTGTGGGTGGCATCGAAGATCACGGGATAGCCGAAATTCCTCAAGATGGGCAGCGATCGCATATCGGTTACCAGGTTGTTGTAACCAAAGGACGTGCCTCGTTCCGTGATCAACAAATTTTCATTTCCCGCCGCTTCCACCTTTTCGATGACGTTCTTCATATCCCAGGGAGCGAGAAACTGCCCCTTTTTGACATTGATTGTCCGGGCTTTCCGCGCCACCGTCATGACGAAGTCCGTCTGGCGACATAAGAAAGCGGGGATCTGCACCACATCAAGGACGGCCGCCGCGGCCTCGATTTCCTCGAAGCGATGGACGTCAGACAGGACGGGAAGCCGATAATCCGCCCTGATCCCCGCCAGAATCTCCAAACCCTGCGCTGCTCCCGGCCCCCGATAGCCCTGTAGCGAGGTGCGGTTGGCCTTATCATAAGAGGCCTTAAAAATGAAGGGGATGTTCAGCCGGTTGGTGAGTTTTTTAAGGAAAGCCGCGATCCGCCTGGTCATCCGCTCATCCTCGATTACACAAGGACCGGCGATGAGCGCCAGCGGTCGACCGGCGCCGATGGTGATTCTGTCTATCCGGATGGTTTTCATTTCCGCCCGCCGCGTCCCTCGTTTTCCATTTTCACTCCTCCCCTTGGTGTTTTTCCTGGATGATCCTGATCTTCAGAGCCGGGATCCTTCTTGCCGCCCGCTGGTTTTCAGGATTGAGCTGATTGGCGTTTTGATAGGCCTTCAACGCCTCCTGATAAAGAGCCTTCTTTTCATAGGCCTCCCCAAGACCGGCATAAACGGCATCATCCTCCCGGTCATACTTCAGCGCCTGCCGGTACATCTCGATAGCCAGGTCCGCGTTCCCTTTGGCGCCGTAGGCCCGGCCCAGGTTGGCATATGCCCGCCCTTTCTTCTTGGTAATCGTCAAGAGTCTTCTCGCTGTCTTGATCGCCTCGTCATAACGCTTCTCCCGCATATAAGCCTCCATGAGAATATTCAGCACATTCTCCGTTGGCTGGGCGGCGGCAAATTTCTCATAGTTGGCGATCGATTCCTTCCTTTTGCCAATTTTGGCATAGGTAAAGCCGAGGTTATAGTAAAGCTGGGCATTCCGTAATCCAGCTTTGAGTGCCCGCTCGTAATTTTCCGCCGATGATTTGTAAACCTTCAGTTCACCATAGGCAAAGCCGAGATTGGCATACAAAGAGGCCTTGTTTTTTACCTTCGGCAAGGCCTTTTCGTAGAGTCTGATCGCTTGGTCGTAATTCTTGTTTTTCATTTCCATGTCCGCCAGTCGAATCAGGGCGTCGGCGTCGTCGGGTCGAAGTTCCAGGGCCTTGCGGTAATGTTTGGCGGCTTCCGGCGCCTTTCCTGATTTTTGTAGGGCGGCAGCTAGATTGTATTGGATAACCGGATCCTTCGGATTCAAACTCAACGCCTTCCGGTAATTTTCCATTTCCTTGCCGGGTTGTTTCTTGTTTCCGTAAGCCAGGCCAAGATTAGCATAGGCGGTGGCATTGCGCGGCTGTCTTTTGATCAGTTCATTGTACCACTTGATGGCCTCGTCGTTGTTTCCCGCCTTGAGATTGGCATTGGCCAGGGCGGTGACGATTTCGTCCACGGTCGGATTTTTGCTCAGAGCAGCCTGGTAGGAACCGATAGCTTCTTTCATGCGGTTGCCCGCTTCGTATGCCTTTCCCAAGAGGAAATGTACTTTGCCGTCCTCCGAGTTGAGGCGCAGAGACTGCTGATATGATGATGCCGCTTTGGACCACGCACCCATGGCCGCATAGGTGTTTCCCAGACTGGTGAATACCGAGGCATCGTTGGGCTGTACCGCCGACAAACGTTCGAGGGCCTTGACCGCCTGTTCGTAGTTTTTTTGGCTTTGATGGCAACGTGCCAGTTCCTTGAGGGCGCCGCCGTCATGGGGATTGATCTTCAATATGCGCTCGTATTCGTCGCCCGCCGCCTTGAACATGCCCTGGCGGTAATAAATCCCCGCCAGAACCTTCCTGATCCCCATGTCGTTGGGATTTGCCGCAATCGCCTTTCTCAGGGACTCGATCTGATGCCGTTCGCTCGCCGATCCCTGTGCGTGCCTCAGCCAATCCTGGGGAAGCAAAACGATCTTCAAGGGGATCGTGCCGATTTCTCGATCACGGTATCGGACATGGATTCGATAATCGCCGCCGGTATGCGTTTCTCCGCCGGCCCCTACCTGTTTCATCAGCCTGTCCACGAACTCTATCCCTTTCATGAGAACCTGGAAATCGTTGCGCCGTCCGGTTCCGTCAATATCGACGGTTATGCCTTTCCCTCGGAGATCGTCGCTGGCTACCCCGGTAATGATGAACTCGTCTTTGTAGGTCACCTCGAAATGGTCTCGGGGCGTGATTCGATAAACCTTGCCATTCTTTTCTATATCCAGATAGTATAATTGCGGCTGCTTGCCCAAAACCGTGAAGCTGGTGAAATTCTTTACCCGCTGCCATCCGGAAGACACAGGTGGCATATTCTTCGGAAAAATGGCCGCCAATCCCCATATAATTCCGGCCAGGATAGCAACCGCACCGAGGCCGGCCGCCGCCGCGAATACCAACTTTCTATACTGCCTATACTGCCTGTAACGTTCCGGTTTTCTTTTGCGGATCAAATCGGTTTCCATGATCACTCAACCACGGGGATGAAATCGTTTATGGACGCTTTTCAGTCGATCTCGAGTTATATGCATGTAGATCTGGGTGGTGGCGATGTCGGCATGACCGAGCATAACCTGCACCGCCCTCAGATCCGCTCCCCCCTCCAACAGATGAGTGGCATAAGTATGGCGAAAGGTGTGGGGATGCACCTTTTCTTCCATCCCGGCGGCTCGGGCGTATTTCTTAACCAGCTTCCATAGTCCCTGCCTGGTAAATTTCCCGCCCGATTTATTGACAAACAGACTGTTGCTCATCCGTCCCTTCAGGAGTGCGCCGCGCGCCTCCTCCACATAACGCCTCAGGAGATCGTAAGCCGTCCGGCTCATGGGCGTTACCCGTTCCTTCCTTCCCTTTCCCATGACCACCACAAAGCCCGCCTGCCAATCGATGCCGTGGACCGTCAATTCAATAAGTTCCGTAACCCTTAATCCAGTTGCATAGAGCATCTCCAGAATCGCCGAATCTCTCATCGCCGCCGGGCTGTTCATCCCTGGTTGCGCCAGGAGGCGATCGATATCATGGATGCTGAGCACGTTGGGGAGAAGCATCCAGGTTTTGCCCGTGGCCAGACGATCCACGGGGCTGGCCAGCGTTTTCCTCTCCTTGGACAGAAAACGGTAAAAACCGCGGATGGCCGCCAGGGATCGGTTCACGGAATTAGCGGATAGATCCAAACCCCGGAGATAGGCAATGAAAGCCAAGACATCTTCCGGTGTAACCGTTCCGATGTCTTCCCGTCCCCGTTCCGTCATGAACCCGATAAAACGTCTCAGATCGCGTCGGTAGGCATCCAGCGTATGTGGGGAGGCGCCTCTTTCCACCGTCAGGTAGTCGAGATATGTCGCCAGGTAATCATTCACATCTTTTTTTGTAGCTCAAATCGAATAAGTACGCAAAGCTTTTTTCCTGCCGTAACCGACGGTGACCGGAGAAATGGACATGCGGCAATCTCATGCTGCCGGAAATTTCTTGCCGGCTGTATTCCCGGCCATCGCGATCCCAGTCAAAGGAAAGAGTCCACCTTAGTGATCGATCGTAGGAACTCTTTTATAGTCGGAGTCTTCCGACCTGTGCTATATTTGCCCAGCTG
Source organism: Deltaproteobacteria bacterium (assembly GCA_029561465.1). Classification (GTDB taxonomy): domain Bacteria; phylum Desulfobacterota; class Syntrophia; order Syntrophales; family UBA8958; genus UBA8958. The sequence continues at coordinate 29,640 of JAKQIZ010000001.1, forward strand.
GTTTCATAATCATCGGGAAAGAATTTCCCGCGGTTCAATTCCCCCTGCCAGGGAGGTAACAACATGAACCTAAGAGCATCAAGCTTTGCCCACGTGATCAAAAATCAAGTCATGATCCAGACTATATCGACGAATTAGAAAAGATTTTCACCGACAGCAACCATCTGCGCTGCCACTTTCTCACCCATTCCTACTTCGACCATGCCGGCGCCTCTCCCTGTCTGAAGAGGCTTATCCCCAAACTGAAGATCGGCGCTGCTCTGGCGGCAGCGGAAACATTCCGTAAATCCAGTGCCGTGGAGATGATCCGCGAACTCAGCTCCCCCTGGGAAGAGAGATACAAATTTTGACTGGGGGCGAGGATATTGACTTTTCCGGTCTGGAAATCGATCTGATTCTTGAAGACGGCATGGAGCGGGAACTGGGGTCGTGGCTGACCTGCTGGGTTATCGCTACCCCTGGACACACCCGTGATTCCTTGTCTTTTTCCCTCCCCGAGTTGGAAGCCATGATTATGGGCGAGGCGGTCGGCGTTTTCGACCGCAATTTCAAAATTCATCACGAATTCACTTCATGCTATCGTAATTACCTGTTTTCATTCTATATTTTATCTTTCCTATCAATAGAAATACTGATGATGAGTTATTTTTTCACGCTCACCGGCGTCAATGCCCGTGAATATGTGCATAAATCCCTGGTGGCAACCCGGGAATTCAAAGCAAGGATTGAACGTTACCTTACTGATTGCCATGGAAATTGCCAGGAGGTGGCGGAAAGGATCTTTCAGGAGGTTTTTACAGCCACCGGGGCCATTCTCCAGGATGCCCGCCCCTACCGTACCAATCTGGAGGCGAAAATTCGGGCCATAGCCGAAGGAAGATAATCTGTCCCTCCACTATTCACCCAGGACCGGAGATATTGCCGATCCTACCATCTTTCAATAGGTTCAGTAATATATAAATATACCCGTGACTGGCTGTTACCCGACGAGAGCATCGTTTTGCATAAATAAGTCTAGCATTGGGACAACGATAATAAGTTAAAAAGATAATATACTACCTTTTCATGCTCGTCAAAGTTCACGGAACATGAGGTATTTCTTGATACAGCATCAAGCTCGATGACTCCGTAAAAGTCCAGCAAGCAAAGCCTAACGTTCCTAAACCGGACATCTGCCACAGATTTAGGCAAGGCACGCTCATAATGAGGGACAATGAGCGCTTATGCTTAAGCCGTCGTGACCAGAGATGTAACGTTTTGCCACAGTCGGACTGTATACGAAGCCATCAAGCTTGACAGCGGTTATCTGCCCGGAAATCACCGCGGCAGACTGCGATCCCCGGGTTAAGATACATCGGAACGGACACCTGTCGCCCATTCCGTTTCCGCCCCACTTTTCAACTAATCTCTGCGGTAAAGGATATTAAGGCTTTCCCGATCCTTTCGCATCATCGGGTCGATATGGGGTGGTGATACCCCACCATCCGCGGGCCGTCGATTTGTTCACATCGTTTTGATCCACATCCCGATAACCAACCCAACTGAACCATAGATGACTCATATCTTTGTAAATAGAATCATGCTTCCCCAATTCGGATTCTTTGATCGCCGCGGCGCAGCCGGAAATCATAAGTACCATGACAATTACCAACAGTTTTTTCATCGCTTATCCTCCTTTGAAGTTTTTACCGTTTATATGGAACGGTGGTTCATCATCATTTAACGTTTCTTGAAAAAACCGATCAGGAATTCACTGTCCACCGGAGAAAGATCGAATTTGAAAACCGCCTGCTCCACCAGCTTCCCAACGGATTGATCCGGCTTTTCTTCCAGAGCCTGAGAAATCCACTTGATCGCCCTTTGTACGTCATCGCTATCCGGCATGATCGTAGCCATAAAGTTCTACCTCCTTCTTAATTAGTTGATAACTTATCCCTTTGTTGCTGGCCGATGACCTCGTAAACGGCCAGATTGCTGATCAGCGAAGGATCATCGACAATTTCAATACTCTTCACTTCCACCACGGAACCGATTGCCGACTGCAGGGTCTTCTCCGTTATCAGAATCGAATTCGCTCTCCGCTTCGTAAGCCCCTGAAGACGGAAGACGATATTCACGGAATCCCCGATCACCGAGTAGTCCATCTTCTTTTCGAAGCCGATATTGCCCACCACCGCCTCGCCGGTATGGATGCTGATGCCCATGCTCAGGGGCATGTTAATCAACTCTATCGCCCGGCAACTGAGCTCTTTCATGGATTGCTGCATCTCCAAGGCGGCGGCGATGGCGTTATCGGCATCCTGGGGATAGGAAACGGGGGCACCGAAAACGGCCAGGAATCCATCACCAAGATATTTATCGACGATTCCCCGGTGTTTGAAGATTATCTCACCCATGACATGGAAAAAAAGATTGAGCATGGCCACCGTTTTCCGCGGTCCGATTTTCATAGATAGACGGGAAAAATCACGCAGATCGATATTGAGCATCGTCAGCATGCGCAGCTCCTCGGCAACCTGTTGATCCATCTGGACGTTGTGCACGATCCTGTCCACTACTTCCTTGGGCACGAATTTCTGGAACACCCCCCGGATGCATCGTTCCTGCTCCGCCATGGCGAGGGTCTCCCGATACAGACTGGCATTTTCCAAAGCTATACTCACCGAGGTGCCTATGGACTGGAGAAGTTGCATGTCTCCAGCGTTGAATTCTCCCCGTCGTTTGTTGAGTACCTCGATCACCCCCAGGACCCTCCCCTTGGATACGAGGGGTACAGAAAGGACGGATTTCGTCACAAAACCGGTCTTTTCGTCCAGCAGGGGATAGAAATATTGGGAAGTTTTCACATCATTGACTATTACCGCCTCTCCCCGCGTCGCCGCATAACCGGCAATGCCTTTTCCGAGCAGCAGCTTGAGATTCTTCAGTGCTGACAGATTTACCTCCTTATTGGTATTGAAGGATTCCTTGAACACGAGTTGATCATCTTCCCGCAACAGCAACGAACCCGCCTCGACGTTGATCATCACCTGGATCATCTGCATGGTGTGCTTGATGACTTCATCCATGTCAAAGGTCGAGGAAGCGAGGAGGCTGCCGATCTGCTTGAGAAAATCCATCTCCCGATCCCTCTTTTCGACCAGGGAAGTCAGGCGCCCCCGATCTATGGCCAGCGATATGAGGCTAGCTGCCAGATCCACGTGATCTTTCTTTTCGTGGAAAAAGGAGGCCTGCTGGGAACCCAAGAAAAGGACTCCCGCCGGTTCACCCTGGCTCTGCAACGGCGCCAGGCAGATTGATTTGAGCTGATGTTTGTCATTAAGATCCCGCTCGACGTCACTTGTCCCCAATTCCGCCGGATTCTTGATAACCAGGGCGCTCCCCTGTTGCATGACCTTTTCCAGGACGGTGCCTCGGTAAGGATAAATCTTGTTCCTGACCAAATCCGTCGGAATGTATGCCAGATAATCGAAGATCTTCACCGTGGCGTTTTCGTCTTTCCTAACCAACATGATGACGGCCAGATCGTAAATGACGGCGTCCCGCATCTGATACAGGTAGGTATGGACAAGGTCGAGATCCATGCTTTTAGCTCCGATCATCTTGAAGCCCATATCCATGACCTTGACCAACCGGCGCTGTGATTCGTTCTCCTTCATAAGGGCCAGATTGTCATAGGTAAACGCCGCATTGCTCAACAGGGGCGTGAGGATATCGGCATCTTCCTGTGTGAAGCAGCTATCCGAGGCACGCCGCGACATAGTCATGACCCCGATGACTTCGTTAATTCCCTTCAGAGGCATGCATAGGAAGGATTTCGTCCCGTACTGCTCCCGGTTTCTGCGACCGAAACGGCTGTCGGTTTCGATATCATTCACCAGCAACGGTGATTTGTTGATAACAGCGAATTTGGCAACACTCGTCGTGAAATCAATTCGATCTCCCTTTTTTATTATACCGCCCAGGCCAATGCTTGCCTGGACAAGGAAGGTCTCTCGATCAGGATTTTCCAGGAGCAATACCGAACCTACATCGGCATTGACGATTTTGAGGGCCCGCTCCAGGGTAATATAGAAGAGATCTTCCGTGTCGAAGGTAACATAACAGAGATCAGATAGCTCCTTGAGGGTCGTTATCTGAGCGGATTTTTGTCTCAAATCGGCAAAGGTAGACCGCAGATCTTTCTCCAACATCTGGAAGGAGGTCACGATCTCTTCCAGTTCATTGACTTCATCGCTTGTGACGACCTTTCCGGATTCGGCCATGGAGACCGCCATCTTTTTGGAAACGGAGACAATCGTATCGAAAATCCGGCGCACGAGGGAGTAGCCAAAAAGATAAAAGAACAACAGGCTGATGAAGAAAATGGGAATATATTCATCATGAAGGATGTTGTACTTGAAAGCGAAAAAGAAAAACCCAAGGAGGGGAAAGAGAAAAAACAGACTGAAGATTATCGTTAGTCGGTAGTAAAGACTTCTGCTCTCGAGAGATGATTTGGCAAGCAGTCTTTTTATGTTCATCTTGTTCCCTAGTATATCCAAATGAGATCGGCTTTCCTATTTACCTGAATGCGTTTTGTTTTACAAGTTCATTCATAACTTGGTTTGGATGCGCACAAAGTCCTTGCTTTCCAAAACGGCTTGATGTAATAAGTGCGCACTTTTATAATCATTGCCGGAACTCCTTGTTCAGGCCCGGAGCCTGGACTTTAGAGCCGAGAGGAGGAAAGATGACGAGAAGATACGAAACCATCTTCATTACCCCCGCTGACATTCCTGATGAGGAACTGCAGACCTTGATAGATAGGTGCGCTGCGATCATTACCGGTCGTAAAGGCCTGCTGGTCAAGGTGGAAAAATGGGGCAAGCGTAAGCTGGCCTATGAAATCAAGAAGCAGCTTCGTGGTTTTTACGTGCTGCTGGATTTCGCTGGCCAAACGGACATTGTCAATGAACTGGAAAGAAATTTCAAGATTGACGACAAGATTCTCAAATACATGACTGTGAAGAAAGACGAGGTTGTCGATCTCCAGGCCCTGGAAGGAGAATTGAGCGCCGCCGCCCCGGAAGCCAAACCATTGGAGAGTGCTGCCCCGGCCGCATCTGAGGAAAAAGAGGCCGCCGGAAATGATTCCACGTTAGCAGTAACGCCAACGTCATCAGGAGAATAAGTGGAGAAGAGGAAATGACACCTGTAAGAAGCCCAAGGCCGCAACGGCCGCAAAAGAAGTTTTTTCACCGGCGAAAATTCTGCCGGTTCTGTACGGATTCCAATCTGAAGATAGACTACAAGGATCCCCACACATTGCGGGACTTCGTCACCGAGCGGGGAAAGATCATGCCGAGAAGGATAACGGGGAATTGCTCCAAACACCAGCGTGCCCTGACTCTGGCCGTAAAGCGGGCCCGGATGATAGCCCTGCTTCCCTTTGCCGTATCCGAAAGCTGATATTCACCAGGTTCGGCTGTCGCCCGGCCAATTCGCCCCCTCGGGCGTCCCGGCCGGTATGGAGATGGTTAAACGGGCATGACCGGGGAGGAAGGAAGAAACAGCCTCATGATCCGGGGGATCTTCCGAGGTACATTAACTACCTCGCTCTTCTTTCTAACCGTGGCGCTGGTACCTTTTCTCAGTTCCATGCTGCTGATTTTCATTCCGTTCCCGGTATGTTTCTCCTTTGCAAAGCTCGGCCGGACCGGCGGCCTGGCCGTATTAATCTTTTCCCTGCTTATCCTCGTCGTGGTGCAGCACACCATTGCTTCGCAGGTATCTATGACTGCGTTTATCATCCTGGGAGGTCTGGGGATGATCATCTCGGAATTCTTGAAGAGGAACCTCACCGTGGGGTGGACGGTTTCCCTAGCGGCCGCCACCGGGACTCTCATCATGGGTACAATGATCCTTGCAAGCAGCATGATGCACGGAAAGACTCCTGGGGATCATATCTATCATTATGTGCAGGCAATGGTGGCGGAAAACATCAAATTGTATGGCGAGCTCGACCTGCCCGCCGAACAGTTGAAGTTCCTGAAAGATAATTCCACTCGGATAGCCAGGGTTCTAAAGTATACTTTTCCGGCCCTGTCCCTTATCGGTATCTCCATCATCGTCCTGATCAACGTCCTTGTATCTCGAGCAGTTTTCAGGCTCCGAGCGATCCCCTTCCCGGACTTCGGCAACCTGACCCGCTGGAAGGCCGTGGAGCACCTCGTCTGGCTATTTATCCTATCCGGAATCGGTCTTCTGATCCCCCTGGCGGAGATCAAATTCCTGTCCCTGAATATCCTCGCCATCTGCTTGTTTGTTTATTTCCTTCAGGGTCTGGCGATCGGCGAATTTTTCTTCCACAAGAGAAAGGCGCCCTTTTTCCTGCGCTTCCTTTTCTATTTTCTCATTATGATTCAACAGTATCTCATGTTGTTAATCGCTGCCGCCGGTCTTTTCGATCTGTGGCTCGATTTTCGCAAACTCTCCACACCAGCGCCAAAAGTTAACAAAAACCCTTAGCAATAAATTAGGAGGATAAGATGAAAGTCATATTGAAAGAAAATCTGGAAGACCTGGGAAAGATCGGCGATATCGTGAACGTTTCCGATGGATTTGCCAGAAATTACTTGATTCCGAAGGGTTTCGCCGCCGAAGCAACCAGTAAATCCATTCAGTCCCTCGAACATGAGCGCAAACGGATACTCCAAAAAGCGGAAAAGGAGAAGCAACAAGCTGCCGCTCTCGTGGAAAAGCTTGCCGGGTTCACCTGTGTCATTGCTAGGCGGGTGGGGGAACAGGATAAGCTCTTTGGTTCCGTGAACAACAAGGACATCGAAAAGGCCTTGAAGGAAATGGGCCTGGAAATCGACCGTAAAACCATCGTCATGTCCGAACCGATCAAGACCCTGGGGGAATTCCCGGTGAAAATCAAACTTCCCGCCGGTTTGGCGGCGGAAATCAACATTCAGGTCGTAAAGGAAGGATAAAGGATAAAACCTTGCCGGACGCCAGAGAGACAGATTTCTCGCTTCATCGCATCCCTCCCCAGAACATCGAGGCGGAACAATCCGTTCTGGGAGGGATACTCCTTGACAACCAGGGATTGAACGCCGTTCTCGAGGTCATTACCGGCCGTGATTTTTACAGCGAGGCCCACCGCCGGATCTTCGAAGCGATGATCAATCTATCCGAACGCGGCGAACCGGTGGACCTCATTACCTTGAGCAGCATCCTCAAGGACCGGACACAACTCGACAAGGCAGGCGGTGCGGCCTATCTCGCCGGTCTGGTGGACAACGTGCCGTCGGCGGCCAATATCGTTCACTACGCTAAGATAGTCAAAGAAAAAGCTATCTTGCGCGGCCTGATCAATACCGCCACAGAGATCCTCGGCAAGACCTACGCCCCCGGCGCGGATGTGGATACGGTCCTCGATGAGGCGGAACAGGCCATCTTCGAAATC
>JAKQIZ010000006.1 GCA_029561465.1 Deltaproteobacteria bacterium
TCCCCGCCCTCCCCGAGGAGGAGATCAAGGGGGTGGTCGTGGTCAAGCAGGGGCGGACGCGTCTTCTGGAGAATTTCGAGCGCCGGGTGGACCCCCGGGACAACATCTACTACTGGCTGGCCGGGGAGACGCAACTGGCCGACGATGAATCTCCGGATTCCGATGCCTGCGCCCTCCGCCGGGGTTATATCACCATCACCCCCCTCCATTCGGATTTGACGCGTTACGAGCTTCTGGATGATTTACGCGCCCGGGTGAAAGAAGAAAAAGATCGTTTCTTTTAATCCACCGCATCCCTTACCCTGAGCACCTTCCCTCCAAGAGGAGGGCATTACGTGGAAAAAATTGACAAGCGGCAGCGAAGCCATTGTCAAAGGTTTCCTGGGCCTGGTATATTTGTTCTTTGCAGAAGTAGTTGATATTACTTGGGCGACGAAAACAAACAATCCTCTGTTTTCATCCTGTTTCGGCCAGAACATATTTACCATGGATTTCCGGGCCAGTGCAGGCCGCTTGGTCTGCCGGCGTCAGCGGGTGAGCAGCACTGGGATGGCGCTGTTGCGGATGACATGGGAGGTGGTGCTGCCGATGAGGAGTTCCTGGAGACGGTTGCGGCCATAAGCCCCCATGACCATTAGTTCCACGGCGCCCTCTTTGATGAATTTCAGGATCGCCCGGTCCTCTCGTCCCGCCACGACCACCGTTTCGCAGTCGATCTGATGTGCCTCGAGATAGGCCTCGGCCTTCTTGGACCAGCGGGCTGCCCGGCCCTGATCCTCCGTGACCATGAAGAGCGTCAGGGGCCAGACCATCTTCTCCGCCAGGAACACCGCCAGTTCCAGGGCGTTTTGGGCCGGAGGGCTGCCGTCGTAGGCCAGGGCCATGCTTTCGATATCCTGGTAGCGCTGAGGGGTGACGAGGACCGGCTTGCCGGCATGACGGGTTACCGCTTCGGCGGTGGAGCCCAGAATGCCGCCCTTGGTGATGTGAAAGTGCTCTCCCCGCTGGGCCAGGACGATCCAGTCGTGATTTTTCGCCTCGGCGATGATCGCCTCGTCGATGACCCCCACCGCCTTCCGGGTTTCCGCCCGGACGCCGCCGGCGGCGCAACGCTCAGCAAAGGCTTTGAGAATGACCTCCGCCCTTTCCTCCAGGCCCTTTTCAATAACCGGATAGAATTCCTGGTAGGGGGGAACCCCGATGGAGCCGGAGATATCAGTGATCACCGGCCCCTGCATCAGCCGGACATCGATGACATGAAAGCCCGTGAGGGTGGCATCCAGGCGTTTGGCGATGTAAACGCCATAATCAATGGCGGTGTTTCCGTATTCGGAACCGTCGGTAGGCGCCAGAATCGTCTTAATCATTGGCATCCTTCTCCTGTTTGTTGAAGTTTCCGAGATTTTTCAGCAGGTCGTCAACCATCTGTTCCCGCTCCCTGGTTTCGTGTTCCTCCTCTTCTCCCTCTTCCTGGCCGTTGGGAAGGTGCTTGGCGATTTCGTTCCCCTTTTCGTCGTAGACATGAAACTTGCCCACCAATTTGCCGTTCCGGTACCGGGCCTGCTCCTTGACGCGTCCGTTCCGGTAATAAGACACGTATTCCCCTTCCCGTTTGTCGTTCTTGAAGCTTCCCTTTTCCCGGATCTGCCCGTTCTTGTAATAGGAGACGTAGTCTCCCTCGAAGAGACCGTTTTCGAAGTATTCTTCATCCTTGACCTGGCCGTTCCGGTAGTAGAGCCGGTAGGGGCCGTGGAGCTTTCCCGCCGCGTTGTAGTTTTCCTGCTCCCGGATCTGGCCGTTGTCGTAATAAGATGAATAGGCGCTGAAGAGATGATCGTCCTTGAAAGTTCCCTGCTCCCGGATCTGGCCGTCCCGGTAGTAAGACTCCGCAGCGCCGTTTTTCAGGCCGCCCTGAAAATGGAGGCGGACCATGACCTGCCCGTTGCCGAAGAAGGAGAGATATTCCCCCTCGGGCTTGCCGTTCATGGTATAGCGTTTTTCGATGATGTGGCCTTTGTCGTTGCGGTATATCTCCTCTTTGAGCCTCATCTTGATCGGCATGGGGGCCATCCTTTCCTAATTGCCATATAGGGGAAACAGGGGCTGGTGTCAATGCCGATTCAACACCCGCCGGGGAATCAACTGTGGTTCCTCAGCATCAGTTCGGCGGGATGGGGGTTGAGGTAGAGTTGCTCCTGGAGGTAGGGTGAGGAAAATTTCCGGACGTAATGGGTCAGCATGGTGACAGGGACGATGAGGGGAAGGCGGCCCAGGCGGTAACGCTCGATGAGCTCCAGCATCTCCTCCTTGTCCTCCGGGGTGAGGACGTTCTTGAAATAGCCCAGCATGTGCATCAGGACGTTGGTCTGTTTCTTCGGGGTGGCGACGAGTTTCAACCCTTCCATGAGGACCTGCAGATAGGCGGCGGCCGCCTGGTCGAAGGGCAGTTGTTCATGATTGGCGACAAGGCGGCCCAGGATGGTCAGGTGCCTAACGCTGTGGGACATGACGAGCAGTTTGTGCTCCCGGTGGAACCGCTCGAGATCCCGGAACTTCGGCCGGCCGGCCAGGAGAAGCTGCCAGCGGCGGTAAACGAAGACCCGCTCGATGAAATTCTCCCGGAGCGCCGGATCTTGGAGGCGGCCATCCTCCTCCACCGGGAGGAGGGGAAAACGGGCCATGAAGGCGGCGGCGAAGACCCCGATACCGCGCTTGACAGGCATGCCGCCGGGAACGTAAACCTTGACGGCGGTCATGCCGGAACTGGGGGACTTGCTCTTGAAGATGAAGCCACAAAGAGACTCCTGCTCCAGTTCTTGCAGCTTTTCCGCCGCCCAGGACTGCATTCCCGCCGTGTGATCGATGCCGGTGCGGATGGTAACCAAGCGGGGCGCCGCCGGATCGCCCACGAGGCGCATGGCCTCCCGGGGGACCGGCAGGCCATATTCCACTTCCGGACAGACGGGGATATAGGTAAAATAACGTCCCAGGGTTTCGGTGAGATACCGGTCCCACTGGTGGCCGCCGTCATAACGGACATTCCGGCCAAGCAGACAGGTGCTGATGCCGATCTTGATCTTTTCCACGGTTCCCGACTCCTCCACGTCTCTTTCCCCTTTCCCTGGACATAGCGGCAACCCTTTCACCTCCGCTTATCGCTTGAACTTTATATGAGGATTGCCCGCGCTGTCAATGATAATTTATAGACATCAGCATCTCTTTCCGCAGGTTCCGGATTCCCGCGTGCGCGGGAACGACAAAATGTGACGACATCGTAAAAGGTCAAAAAATGTCCCATTTGGGACGGCATCGTAAAAAGATCCGCAGGCGAGGCGCGCGCATCCTGAGGAATGAGGCGTACTTGGACGTACGTCGCAGTGACGAGGGATGAAGCGCTTTCGAAGCATCCGGACTTTTTACGATGCCGTCAAATGTGAATTGTGAAAGCTCTCCAATGGGCATCAACCGCTTGCCTTTCGCCGGTGAGCTCCTGAGTCCGGCGCCCGGACCGTCGGTCCGAGGACGGCCGCTGGGAAGGCTGCCGGCTGGCATGGTTGGGCGCGGGAGCGGCAAAGGCCCTTTTTGTTTGACCTTTCCGGACAAATTGCGCTACAAATCACCGACGGATGAATCCATGTTCGTAACGATCGCCGTACGGCATGAAAACATGTTAATGGTTATGAACAATTGCAGACAATTTTCAAGGAGGTCTCCACAATGGGCGAAACGACTATCCTCTCCTGGGATCGACCCTGGAACCGCGGCCGGACCGCCGCTTTACTGCTTTTGGCGCTGCTGCCCAATGTCCTGGGCATGATCAACCTGACGACCCCCTGGGGTTTCAAGATCCATACCTTCCAGGCGGCGATCTTCCTTGCCGCCGCGGTGCTGGGTCCCTGGGGAGGTCTTGTATCCGGGCTGGCCGGATCGCTATGGGCCGCCCTGGTCATGGCTAATCCCTGGCTGCTCGTCGGCAACGGCATCCTGGGGTTTTGCACCGGCCTCTTCGTCCGCCGGGGTTTTAGCCTCCTTCCGGCCGTTTGGCTGGCCTTTTCGATCCAGTTGCTCTGGCTGATCCCGACGGATTATTTCCTTGCCGGGCTGTCCGGGGCCTTTATCCGGGAATTGATCCTGGCGTTGTTGCTATCCCATACCTGCTGGGCGCTGGTCGTCGCTCCCCTCCGGGAACCGCTGCGCAGGTGGCTGGCGTGACGGATCAAGATTTCCAGGCTTACACGCTGGCCATGTTCCATGGCGACAAGCGGATTTTCATGTCCCGGGAATCGGGCCTGAGACCCCTGGTGGAGTGGCTGGATATCTTCCGGGGTAAATATCGGGACTGCCGCCTTCATGACAAGGTTATCGGTCTGGCGGCGGCCAGACTGATCGCCGCTTCGGGGCTCATCTCCGAAGTTATGACTCTGGTGGCCTCCCGGCCGGCCCGGGACTTTCTGACCACGGCGGGCATCTCCCTCCAGGCGGGGCAATACGTGGACAATATCCTGACGAACGACCGGACCATGATCTGCCCGGGGGAGATCATCGCCCTGAAAACGCCGGACCCGGATGAGTTCCGGCGCCGCATCCACCTGCTGGTGAACTACGATCCCCTGGAGTACGAGAACTGCAAAGGGCGGTGCGGATATACACCCTGGTGCCGGGACTGCATGAAACAGTGCCGCTGATGTATGTCCATAAATTCCGGGGACGGGCGTTACAGTCGGGCCGGTAGCGGAAAACGTTCTGGTACGGCAAGGTGAACGGAAGGATTGTCATGGGTAATACAACGCCCTTTACTGGGCAGACAGGAGAAATAATGAAGGAGCAGGCACCGGCGGCGGACACGGCGGCTCTCCTGGAACTGATCAGGACTCTTCGGGGTCCGGGCGGCTGCCCCTGGGATCGGGTCCAGACGGAAAAGGATCTGGGGAGGTATCTCCTCAGTGAGGCTTATGAGGTCCTCGACGCAATCGGGTCCGGGTCGCCGGCGGAACTCCGGGAGGAATTGGGGGATCTGCTCTTCCAGATCCTCTTCTTGGTCGTCCTGGCGGAAGAGCGGGGGAATTTCTATCTGGCCGACGTGATCCAAGAGATAAGGGAAAAGATGATCCGCCGCCATCCCCATGTCTTCGGCGGCGCCAAAGTTCGGGATGCCGGCGAGGTGAAGGCCAACTGGGAACGGATCAAGGCAACCCAGGAGCATAAAATTTCTTGGGAGAGTCCTCTCTTTTCAGGGATCTCCCGTTCCCTTCCCGCCCTGGCCCGGGCCCAGGCCGTTACAGAACGGGCCGCCACGGTGGGCTTCGACTGGGAAAAGACGGACCAGGTCATCGCCAAGATATCCGAGGAACTGCATGAACTGGCGGAAGCCCTGGAAAATAAGGATCCTGAGGGCAGTGAAGAAGAAATCGGCGATTTGTTGTTTTCCATCGTCAACCTGTCCCGGTTCGTCGATGTCCAGGCGGAGGAGGCCCTGCGCGGAACAACTGAGAAATTCCTAAAGCGTTTTAGGTATATAGAGGAAATACTCAAGGAGCGCGGCGTCGCCATTGAAGACGCCTCCCTGGCGGATATGGACCGGATCTGGGACGAGGCAAAACGGGCAGGATAGAGATTCCCATTGAGGGAAGGGAGGCTCGAAGTTCATAAATTAATGCTGGAAAAAAAGGCAAAAAAAATATATAGATGGAAAAGCGATCCGGGATGGAGTAGAAAACGTCGAGGAGGGAAACCGGCAGAACCTATGAGTAAGTGTAGCTTAATATCCATAAAAGGGAGGCACTTTACTGAGGTAGGATCGAAAAGATTGAGAAAACTTTGGGCAATTATTGTTTGTTTGCTCTTTTTCTTGGGGATGGCGGGGCTGCCCGCCGCCTGGGGGGCAGTGAGTAAGACCGATACGGCAAAGTCGCCGACGGCCGCGAAGACAAAAAAGACGGCCAAGCAACCCAAAAAGGCCCAAGTCGCCAAGAAGGCAAAGTCGACCAAAAAACGTCCGGCGGCCAAGTCTCGGGTTCGTAGCCGGGCGAAGACTAATGCTAATAAAAAAACGCGGGCCGTGAACAGCACAGGGCGGGCGCCGCAAAAGCTGGTCTTGAACTCCGGCTTTGCCCTGGTGGAGGATCAGCGGACCGGAGAACTGCTGGTTCAGAAGAATCCCCGCGCCGTCGTCCCCATCGCCTCCATTACCAAACTCATGACCGCCATGGTGACTCTGGATGCCCAACTGGATCTGAACGAACCGCTGGTCGTCCGGAAGGAGGATATCGACAACCTACGCCACAGTCGTTCCCGACTGCCGGTGGGGACGAACCTTACCCGCCAGGAGGCCCTGCTTTTGGCCCTGATGGCCTCGGAAAACCGGGCGGCCCACGCCCTGGGCCGGACCTATCCCGGGGGGCAGGAGGCCTTTGTGGCCGCCATGAATGCCAAGGCCCGGGCCCTCGGTTTGATGGCCACCCGGTTTACGGAACCGACCGGGCTTTCCGGGGGCAACATTTCCTCCGCCCAGGATCTGGCCCGGATGGTCAGCGCCGCTTACAACTATCCTTTGATCCGTGAATTCACCACCTGTGAGGAGGCGGTGATCCAGTCGGGCCGCCGCATCCTCTCTTTTCATAACACCAATCGCCTGGTAAAGAGCCCCCAGTGGCAGATCGGCCTGTCGAAGACCGGATTCATCGACGAGGCGGGCCGCTGTCTGGTGATGCAGGCCGAGGTGGCCCAGCGCCCGGTCCTGATCATCCTCCTCGATGCCCAGGGCACGATGACCCGCTATGGGGACGCCAATCGCATCAAACAGTGGATGGAGCGCTCGCCGCCGGCGCCGCGGATGGTCCAAGAGGGCTGAACGCCGGAGTGAAGCCGGTGAAAAACAACGCCCATGACGGCTTGTCATGTACGATGATTTAGGGAATGTAAGGCGGGAAAGAGGAGAGGGAAAGTCGATGCCTCCGGAAATGATCGCCAAGATCGACACCGTCCTGGAACGGGTCAAGGATCCGGAAAGCGGCCTGCCCGTGGGGCAATTGGGTTTTATCAAGCGCTTCCGCTATAACGAAAAGGAGGGGAAGCTGTACGTCTTTGCCGATACGTACCGTCACCTGCCCAAATGTGTTACCTGCGCCGCCATTGCCGGCGCGGTGATGTCCGGTATCATCCGGGACATTACCACTGAACTTCAGAGGGAATTTCCCGATCTGGCCATTGAGTTTGCCCCGGCCTGAATAAAAATTTCTATCATGTAGCGCCTGTCTCCTGTCTTCCGGGCAAACCAGAAATTGTTACAAAAAAAACCGCCATCTGACACCTGTGTCAGATGGCGGCCCGACCATCAAAGTCCTCCAGAAATGAGTTTCTGAACCCTATCTCAATATTTAATTTTGGCCGAAAGGCTATAAAATTCTCTCCATGACGTCAAGAGTTTATTTGATGTGGCTTTGAGACGATGCAGACTAATTGTCCTTGCTTCCCATATGTTTTGATCATCCTGCCTTGATGGCCAATCTGCACCGCAATTAACCGGGTGATCGTCGCGACGATCACCCGGAAACTGACGGGGGAACCCGGCCGTAATGGGCAAAATTATCCGGAGCGTTTCTCTGAAGGATACCTAGAAAAATCTTCCGAAGCGGAGTGCTGCGTACATGGGGTCGTTGTCGGCGCGGAGGCCGGCGACCATAACGAGGTGCGATTTTTCCTCTTTGACGATTTTTTCGAAGAATTTTTTCTGATCTTTGTCCTTGGCGAGTTTGGCCAGCTCCGTGTAGAGGAGGATGGCGTTTTTCTCGGCGGCCATGGCGATGGCGGCGGCCTGTGCTACCGTATCCACCTTTTCCAGGCGTTTGTTGACGGTATCGCCCTTGGGGAAGAGGCCTTCCTGGACGATGGCTTCGAGGTAGGTGTCGATATCCGGGTTTTTGAGGCACTGGTCGATGCCCTTGCCCTCCGCCTTGGCCTTGAACTCCAGGAAGATATCCATATGCTTGGCCTCCTCCTTGGCGAGGGAGACGAAGAGTTTTTTGAGATCTTCATTGCCGGAGAATTTCTTGGCGGCCTTCATATAGAAGTTCATGCCGTCCTTTTCCGCCCTGATGGCGAAGTTAAACACACCCAAATCCTGTTTTTGCGCCATGATCTTACCTCCTTGAGTTTGATGGTTGATAAAATTATCACGCCCGCACCTCATCGCTTCCGGGCTCGGGACCGGAAGGAAGCGATTGATTTTAATAAACAGACTTGCGGCCCTCGGCGAGGCCCTTCTTTGTCTCCGGTTTTCCCTTGCACTCCAGGGGCATGGGTATATCCTCGCCGGGTTCGCAGGGGAGGTTGCTCATGCTCTTGGCGGCGCAGCGGCCGATTTTGAAGCCGACATCATAACAGGACTGCGGTTTTGCCGCCGCCGGAGGCGCCTCCTGCGTGGCTGCCCCTTGCTGTTGGGTGGGTGAGGGCGGTGGCTGTTTTCCACCCTCGCCGCATCCGGCAAGCATGGTTACGCCGAGCATAAGCACCAGGATGAAGATAATAAAAACAGGTAATTTTCGCATGGTTCCTCCTATTTCAGAATTGTTGGTATCCAGCGGTAAATGGGGGCCAGGGCCGCGGCCACGGTCCCCGTTTTAGGGATCATAAAGATGAAACTCCGCTGCTGCTCCGGGACCAGGGCAATGTGGCGCACCAGGCCGGGATCGGGCTGTTTGTTCACGAAATTCCGGAGTCTCTGCCGGATCGTTTCGTTGCCGAAGTAGAGGATGAAATCCAAATTGCCCCAGCGCACTGCTTCGGACTGCAGGCGGTCGACATTGGTGATTTTTGGTCCCCGGAAGCGGGCATAACCCTTTTCGATGAGATGCCCCTCGGCGATGGGCGCCCGGCGAAGGTGGATGGTGATGAAGAGGCGGTCGTATTTGCGGATGAGCTTGGAGACTGGCATCCACAGCCAGGCGTGGCGGGGCAGGAAGGTGATGGTGGCGTCCACCCGTTCCACCGGGGCCGACTTGGGCGGCCGGAGGGTCGCATGATAGCCGATGAGACCGCCGATGTTGGTGAAGGTCTGATCCACCGGCTTGACTACTGCCACCAGATCCGAAAAGGCGCTCCGGAAGATCCGGTCGTTGATCCGCTTCCCCCAGAAATAACCCGCCCCCAGGAGAAAGGAAAGGGCGATGAAGAGATAGAAGAGGGGCTCCCCGGCCAGATGGGCGTATTCAAACATGGTCCTCTCCTCCCCCGCCAAAGTGGACGGTCAGGTCTTCGGGTATTTCGTACAGCGGCGTATCACCCCCCAGGGTGAACGCCGGGTTCAGGGCAACGCTCGCCACCGCCGCACCGCTGGCCAGGCGTTGCAACTCCCCGGCGATGCGGTCCGCAAGGGCCCGGTTTTCCGCCGTGACCTTATTGGCGATCAGGAGTACGAGGGGCAGCTTCAGCTCCCGGAGCCCGGTAATGAGCCGCTCCGATTCCCGCAGCGAGAGGAGGTCGGGATTGAAGACCGTCACCACGCCGCACTCCTCCCCCTGGAGTCTCCGGATCAGGACCTTGTAGTTGTCCGCCAGCAGCCTGAGGCGCTTGAGGATGTCGTCGCCGCTCTCGTCGTATTCCAGGCGGATCTCCCGGTTGGCCTCCCACTCCTTGGCGCCGCCGCGGATCTTCTGAATGGTATGGCGCTTGTCGAGGATCTGCCGGCGGATCGCCGTGAGCCGCTCTATCCACGTCATCGTGACCTGGGGCAGGGCGAGAAACCGCAGCGTCAATCCCGTCGGCGGTGTGTCGAAGACGAGATAGTCGTAGCCATCCTCTTCCCGGAGGGTCCGCTCGATACTCGTCAGCAGGGCGTACTCCTCGATGCCGGGGGAGTACTTCAGGATGGAGAAGTAGTTGTCCAGGTTAAGGACCCGGAGATAATGGTAGGACTCGGCCAGGACCTTTGTCTCCCGTTCGAGGTAATCCCGGGCCAGCTTGCGGAGATCCACCTCCCGGAGATGCAGCCTCGGGGAAACCCGCGTCCCGCCGTTGCCCACCGTGACGCCGAAGACGTCGCCAAGATTGTGGGCCGGGTCCAAAGATACCGCGAGGACCCGGTACTGCCGGGAAAGCTGCCAGGCGGCGGCCGCTGCCAGGGTGGATTTCCCCACCCCACCCTTGCCGGTAAAAAAAAGGACCTTCATCTCAGTCGATCCCCAGGGTGCCGGCAATCTCCGCCAGCATGTCGCCGGCATCCTCCGCCCGGCGGTGGAGGACCTGGATCTCCCGCTCCATATAAGGCAAAAGCTCCACGGCCAGAAAACCGGGCGGCGCCGGCAAACCCACAAAAGAACCCAACAGCAGCAAGGCGAAGATGTTCTCCAGCTCCTGCGCCTCCAGACAGGTCAGCGCCACCAGCCCCTCCCGCTGCGCCGTACCCATGTCCGCCACCAACCGCCGGCAATAACTCAAAAACGAACCACCCATAAAATCCTCATGCATGCTCGCCAACCGTGAGGAGCCGCGGCGATAAAAACTCTTACCGATTCGATTATCACACAATCCACAGAGAAACTCTGCCTCGGGGATGAGGCCTGCCGGCTCACGGTGATGGAGCGTGTCCTGCTATCGATATTGGCAACCGGGATATGCATCTTAAAGGGAACAAGTTCTGGTCCTGCCCCCTTGCTTTAAAGATCATTTATAAGATGAAGAAAAGGTTTATGTGCCTTACCTGTTCTTTCAAATGATGCGTATCCCGGTCGCTGCGGGCGGCCGGGATACGCAGGTTTATGACAGCATCAATCTCCCTGCTTTCTCATCTTGATGAAGTCGAAGATGAAGAGGAAGTTGAGGACCAGCATGATGCCCATGATGATCTGGACGGTCCAGCCCTGGCCGGGGGCCTTGGCGATGTTGGCCGGCATGACGACGATCATGAACCAGATGATGGCGGCGGTTACGGTGACCCAGAGGAAATAGGCGGGGACCACCGCCATGATGGCGAATTTGGATTTCAGCTTTTTGGCCACGAAGGCCGCCCCGGTCATGAGGGCGATAGAGGCGATGAGCTGGTTGGCGGCGCCGAAGGACGGCCAGACGATGGTGAACTGCTTGCTCCAGGCCAGGTACATGCCGATGAGGGCCGGGACCAGGGAGGCGATCCAGCGGTTCGTCAGGACGTTGTAGATACCCGAGGCGGCGTCTTTCACCGGGGCCAGCATCTCCACGAGGCAGTACCGGGCGATGCGGTTTGTCGTATCCAGGGTGGTGAGGGCGAAGGCGGAGATCCACAGACCGGCGATGATCTTGACGATCTTCACGGGGATGAAGGAGAGGAAGCTCGCCGCCACCATGTCGGAGTAGGTCTGGACGACGAGGTTGGCCTGGGAGAGCTTCAGGGCCTCCGAGGTCTTGGTGAAGAGCTGCCCCCAGTTGTCCAGGGTCAGGGCGAAGGGGGCGACGGTAGCCTTGGCCGCGGCCGCGGCGCCGCCGGCTGCCGCCACCGCCCCCGCGGCTGCCGCTTTCGCGGCGGCGGCGGCCTGGGCGGCCATAGCCGCTTCATGACCGTTCCTGAGGGCCGTGAAGCCGAAGCCGGCGATGGCGCAAATGACGATGGTGGAGAGGAAACCCTCGGTGAACATGGAGCCGTAACCGATGAAGAGGCCGTCAGACTCCTTGGTGATCTGTTTGGACGAGGTTCCCGAGGCGACGAGGGAGTGGAAGCCCGACAGGGAACCGCAGGCGATGATCAGGGGGATGGCGGGCCAGAACGGCGTCGGCTTGCCACCCACCAGGATCGGCGAGAACTCGGTCATCATGGGGATCTCCACGCCCCGGAAGGTGAAGAAGGCGGCGGCGAAGCCCACGAAGATCCCGAAGTAGAGCAGCCAGGAATTCAGGTAGTCCCGGGGCTGTAGCAGAATGTTCACCGGGATGGCCGCGGCGATAATGATATAGAAGAAGAGGACCACCAGCCAGGCCTCGAAGCTCAGGGCGATGGGCATGAGTGTTCCTCCCCAGATGGCCACGGCCATTAAGGCGATCCCGATGACGGTGGCGGCGGGGAGGTTCATCTTCACCTGGTAGAGGAGATACCCGAGAATAATAGCGACGATGGTGACGAAGATGGAGGCCCCGGCGATCTCCGGCGTCTTGACGAACATGGAGGAGATGACCGTGGCGAAGGCCGCGACGACGAGCACCAGGAGGAAGAAGACGATCCAGTAGAAGGCCGTCCCCGTCCGTTTGGAGATGAGATCCGAGGCGACGAACTGGATCGATTTGCCGTCGTAGCGCATGGAGGCCATGAGGGCCAGGTAGTCATGGACGGCGCCGATGAAGATGTTCCCCAGCCAGACCCAGGCCAGCGCCGGGAGCCAGCCCCAGCACATGGCCATGGCCGGGCCGACGATGGGGCCCGCCCCGGCGATGGAGGAGAAGTGGTGGCCGAAGAGGACCATCCGGTGGGCGGGGACGTAGTCGATCCCGTCATAGAGACGCTTCGACGGGGCCTCGATCTCATCCGAGGCCCGTACTACGTCCCGCTCGATCTTTTTCCCGTACGTAAAGTACAGGCCCATATAAAGGATGAAGCCGATGATACAGATAACGGTTGTGGTCATGAACTACCTCCTTTCAATAATAAAGTAATCATTCATTCACCAATAATTATAAACTCCCGGTGCCCTTGGCACCGTCTGCAGCCTGTGACCAATCCGTAAGTATCCCCACCGGAGATCTATTTATGTTCCCTCCTGAACGGGAGATATGTCTGCATTCCTTACCTGATGTAATTCAAAGAACGATTCCTGCCGATCCGGGAACGAATCTACGCCCTTGCACGGGGAATGTCAACGATTTTTTATCTGTAAATTCAGCTATGTTACGAGAAATTTTCATATGATTGCCACTCGTACCAGTGGTCGAGGGCCAGCGCGGCGGCCCAGGCGTCGATCATCGCCCGATCGCCGGCATGATCGTCTTTCCGCCGGGCCGCCGTTATCCGGACCAGCGGGGCGCCGTCGAGGATGAAGATCGTTTTGTGGTAGGGGCCGATGAAATCGCCGTGAAAATGATCTTCCAGGCTCTTGAAGAAAACGAAGTTCATGATGTTGGCGGCGCGGTAGATCCGGGCCGGGGTAGCCCGGCGGACGTCCGGCGACAGGGACTGGAGGGCTTGACGCCGCTGGACGGAGATGTTGTGGAGCTGCAGGCGCCGCAGCTCCGGGCAGTGGTCATACAGCCATTTGTTTACCATGATGTCCGCGGGCATCCGGGTGAGTTGAAAGACCACTCCCTGATACCACCGGGCGATCATCCGCCGCACCTTGTCCCGGCCGAAGATGGCGACCAGGCGCTCCAGTTCGCTTTCCGTTTCCATGATGAACGAGGCCATGGTCCGGCGGCCGGCCACGGAGACGAAGCGCGCCGCCGCCGGGGCGCTGAAGAAACGCAGCAGGTGTCCGGTCTGATTGGCGACGAGGAAGTTGACATCCGTTTCGGGGTGGGGGCGATAATCGAAAACAAGGCGCGGTTCCCCTCTGCCGCCCAGATGAAAGTCGATCGGCGCCGCCAGCTCCGGTTTTTTTGCGACGGCGATCTTCTCTCCCGCCAGCCTTTCCACCTCGGCCAGAAGCTGCCGCACGCTGTCCATGAGTTGCAGGTCCATGGGAATCAACCCTCATTGCCGACCATGAAACACCCATGACGATGTCCCGTCACATTTTCCCGTCGATGGCCGGGCCGTTGCCGCTATTCCATAGCATTAATGTCCCGTCTTGGGAAGCTCCGGATGGGGAAGCGCACGGTGAATTTGTTTTGGCCGAAACCAGCTGGAAACAGCGGCTTTATTGTTTTTGTTGCCCGAGCAATATCAACTACTTGTGCGAAGAACAAATTTATCCGGCAAGACAGCGTTCCCGGGTGGAGCAGAGGGCGAATCACCTTGAATAAGATCACGATATTGTATATGAGTAGGACATGAATAAGACGATCCCCATTCTTTCTATTGTCGGCAAGTCCAATTCGGGCAAGACTACGCTTATAGAAGGGATGATCCCCGCGTTGATCCGGCGGGGGTGGCGGGTGGCCACGATCAAGCACAACCGCCACGGTTTTGCCATCGACCACGAGGGCAAAGACAGTTGGCGCCACAAGCGGGCCGGCGCCCGGACCACCGTCATCGCCTCTCCTCATCAGGTGGCAGTGGTGGAGGATACGGAGCGGGATTATGAAATCGCCGAGCTGCGGGAGCGCTACATCCGGGATGTGGACCTGATCATCGTGGAGGGTTACAAGCAGAATCCCTTCCCCAAGATCGAGGTCTTTCGCCCCTCCCTGAAGCGGGAACGTCTATGCGGTCCCGACGACAACCTTATTGCCGTGGCCAGCGATGAGCCGCTGCCGGAAACGGAGACTCCCAATCTCGCCCTGAACGACATCGATGGGATCGTCGCCTGGGTGGAGGAGTCCCTGGGGCTCAAGGCGGGAGAACAATAATCGCTGGTTCCCGGGGTCCGACCGTTGGGGGGATTTATGAACATGGACGAGTCCGTAAAAAGCACAAATCACCCTCCCCCTTGAAGGGGGAGGAATTAAATGACTTCTTACGGGGACATTAACATAAATCACCTTCGGTGATTTCACCTGGGGCGGCCGGATCGATGGATAGGTAAAATGTCGGAATTGTTGGACGTTAGCACCTGGTCGATATTGCAGTGGGCCCTGGTGGTCCTGGTGGCGGGGTTTATCGGCCAGTTCGGGAAGAGTTTCGCCAAATTCCTCATGGAAAAACTCAACGCGGCCCAGAAGGGCAAGACAGCGGTGAAAACAGGGGAGCATCTGCCGGACCCGGCCATAAAAAAAGAAGACGAAGGAAACGACGGGTCCGCCGACGGCGGGAGAGAAAAGGCATTACCACCGGCCGTCGTGGGTGAGGCGCCGGCGCCCACCGCCATCGCCGTCCCGGCCGTTCCTCAGGTACAGAAGACGCCACCGTCGCCGGTCGAGGCCGGTTCGTCCGCCAAAGAGGAGAAAAAGCTCCTCAAGGCCCAACTGAAGGCACAAAAAAAGGCGGCAAAGGCGGCGAATAAGGAGTCCTCATGATTGTTCGCTCCCCTGCCTGTATGTCTGAAGGAGTCAGTCCCGCAACCGGTCGCAGAAGCCGCGGATAATCTCCGCCAACTCCCGGGGCTTTTCCATGGGGATCAGATGCCCCGCGCCGGCAATCATCCGGTGTTCGCCCCGGGGAAAAAACGACGTCGCCTGGCGCAGGTCGATGAAATGGCGGTTGTCGCTTTCCGCTCCTTCCAGAACGAGAACGGGGCAGGTGACTTTGACCAGTTCGGGCCAGGGATCGTACTGCATGCCCCCCATGAAGATGGCTGCCTCCCGCTGGGGGGAACAGGTCAGTTGAACTCCCCCGCCATCCCCTGATTTCATGCCGTATTTGATGTAGAGATCCATCATTTCGCCATCCCAGTTCCGGAAAAGCGACCGGGAACGTACATAATCGCCGGCGGCGGCGACGGAGGGCCAATAGTTCTGCCGTTTGATGGATTTGGCGGCCAGGGGATGCTGGTCCACGGTAATCTCGAGACGATAGAAATCCTGAGGCAAGAAGATCGGTTCAACGAGAACCATCCCCCGGGCCGCAAGACCGAAAACGGCATTGGCCAAGGTCAGTACCGTCGCACCCATGGAATGTCCCACGAGAAAAGGGCGGTCCAGATGCAGGGCGGCATAGAAGTCCGCCAGGTCCCGGGCGAGGGTCAACCAGCTCAAACCGCCATCCTCCGGTGTGGTTTCACGATGGTCGCAGAAATAAGGGGCGATCACTCGATACGGCGGGGCGAGGTCCCGGGCCAGGGGATGCCAGAGCCAGGGGAGAAAACCTGTGGCATGGAGAAACATGAGGGGCGGGCCGTCCGCATCGTAGAACAGATATGGGATTTCGACGTCGTCGATGGCCTGAATGGCGGTCCGGGGTTCCGATAGCGGGTTGGCGCGGTGCTGTCTATCCGTGACGGTGCTCATGAAGCCTAAATAAATAATGTCTTAATATAACCGGACATTTGCATTTTCCCTTGTGCCCGGTACGGGTATGATGATTATTGTGCCGCGGCAAAAAAGATTTCCTTGCGGGGTGGCGAATCTCTTTCTTTGTGGCCGACTGGTCGGGCAACTGGGGCGAGCGGGGATCAAGGTCAAAAAACGAATACGGCGGCCGCGATTACGGTGGTAAAACCGTCGTTCTTGACAATGGAAGACTGAGTGACATTGCGGGTCCGCACGATCTTGCCGCTGATCTTGAAGATCTCCTTCTTTTCATCCCAGCTTTCGTCCACGTTGAAATCGATGCCGAGCGTGGAAGCCAGCATGGCGGCCGCGAGATCTTCCGCATAATCGCCGGCCTGTTTTTCCGTTTGTCCAAAGGCGTGGTGCTCGCTTATATAACCGTAGGAGGTCTTGTCCGCCGGGATGGCGCAACCGATGGAGGCGGCCAAGAGCCGCTTGGGTTCGTTGCTGCACGCCCGGCTCATGACGCAGTAGGTAATGGCGCCCGGGACCATGGCCTTGAGCCCCTGGGCCCGGGAGATCATTTTCGACCCCGGGGGGAAGATGCTGGAGACCAGGACGAGGTTACATTTTTCAATGCCGGCATCACGGAGGGCCCGTTCGAAGGAATGAAGTTCGTCTTTATGGGTGCCGACCCCTTTGGTAAAAAAGACCTTGGTAGGGACAAGGGATTTCATTGCCAACCCCCTCCTTTATCACGGATTGATATTGACGCCGTGCTTATCAGTTTGCGTGGGTGGTGTCAATGATGATTTGGAATTTATTTCAACCCCCTTCCGTTTGCGCAAACACTGTATTATCGTATAGATACTCCATCTTCTCCTTGTGTTTGAGCTCTTCGTTGGCCATGCGCGTCAGGATGTCCCTAGCCTCTCCCTCGGGATGGATTTCGGCAAGTTTTGTATAGAAGTTATAGGCCTTCAATTCCCGCTCCGCCGCCACCAGATAGATATCCTTGTCCCGGGCGGTTTTTTTGATTGCCGGTTTCTCCTCGAATTCCCTGATTTTTGCCGTCCCTTCCTCGGCAATAGTCAGGGCGTTTTCCGGGTAAACGCCGTCCCGGTATTTTATCAGATAATCCCGGTGTTTACGCTCCTCATCGGCCAAAAAGACCAGGGTGTTTTTAGCTGCTTTATCCTCCACGGCGTGGTAAAGGTCCATGTAAAATCGGAAGGCCGCCTCTTCGTTGCCGATAGCCTTTTGGAGAATCGCCTCCAGAGTCTTGTTCTTCATCCTCACAGCCTCCTGAATTGTTGTGTTTTCTTCGGTGCGGCGACCCATCGCCGATGGGTCTTCAGACGCCTCAGGCGCCGCCGTAACCGACCGTCACCTTTCCCCCCTCCACGATGACGGGGACCTGCCGTTTCCCGCCGGAAAGCTTAAGCATCTCCTGAAGCCTTTCGGCATCCTTTTTTACATCCACGTAAACCGCCCGGCTTCCATAGACCGACCTGGCCTGGTCAGTGTAGGGTCAACCGCTTTTCCCGTAGATGACGATCTTTTCTTCCATATCTTTTCCCCTCCCGCGGCATCAGTACTCAGTGAGTTGGGAGAGGCCCCGCTCGCCTACCAGGATGATCCGCGTGTGGCTCAGACGGGAGGCGATGATCTTGGCGATGGCCTTCATGGCCTTGAAACCCAGATCACAATCTTCCTCCATGAGGTCGCGGATTTTCCCGGCTTCAAGGGCAATGAGTCTGGTGTTGTCGATGCACAGGGCGCCCAGGGTATAGATGTAAGGCTCGACCACGGCGGACCACCCCATAACCTCCCCCTTGACCACGGTATCCACCGTCACCTGCATTGGCGGGCGGTGCGGTCCCAGATAGGATTCCAGGGACATAACCACTTTGCCCTCCACGACGATGAAGAGGCTCCGCGCCGGGTCGCCCTTTTTGTACATCTGGCTTCCGGCCGCATGAGACTCCTCCGTGGCGATTCCGGCGAGTTTTTCCAGTTGTTCATGGGAAAAATCTTTAAAAAAATTGATTTCTTTCAGCATGTTTGCCGTCACCATAATACACCTCCTTATTATTTGCTCTTTTTTATAGAGATGATAGCAAGATTTAATCCGGAATTCCATAAAAAATATTTGTGTCTAAAGGAAAAAATAGATTGCCGGAGTGAGGGAAAAAGCCTAAATTAACCGCACGGTGAATAACAAATATGCGACTGGGACGATTGGCGGGAGGGATCACATCCCCGGCCATGCCGCCTGAATTGTCGCCGGTCCTTAACGGTACCAAGACGGAGGAGAGTTTTTGCGCCGACAAGGGGTTCCCCATCGAATCAACGGACCGACACTGGCGTTTCTCCTGGCGCTGGTCCTGGTTGCCTCCGGTTGCGGCAACTTCGATGTCATCCGCGATATTCGGGAACTTCCCCAGAACCATTTCGCCTATCTCCCCTGGGATAATGACGGCCGCCTCCGGGTGGATAAAGACTGGCAGGAGGAAATGAAAGAACGGTATCTGGAAAATCATTTCCTGCCGTGGCGTGGGGAAGCCCCACGGGTCACCTCCGACGAGGTTAAGGCGGCGTGGCTGCCCTTCGTTCCCGATCCAGACGACGGGAGCCGCAGCGCCCGTCGGCGCCGGAGCCGGATACGCAGGGCAGCGGCCAATACTGGTCTCCACAATTATCCAAACGCTTCCCAGCCGGGAATAACCACCGCCACTGTGCATCTGCGGCATCTGCCTATAGCGGTGCCGCCGGCGGATGCCCCTGGACGGCCCGGCAGGCGAGATCCTCTCGATAAACTACAGGTTTCTTCCGTTCCTCCCGGCACCCCGGTACATATTTACCATTTCTCTAAAGATGGCGTCTGGGCGCTGGTGGAAACCGGTTTTGCCCGGGGCTGGACGAAAAGAAAAGGACTGGCGGCAGTCGATCCCGATTTCATGCACCGTTGGGAGCGGGGACCCCAAGCCGTCATCGTCCGGGATAAAACGCCGCTGCGCCGGCGCGACGGCCGTTTCCTCTACCGGGCGCCCCTGGGTGCCCTTTTCCCCATGGCCACGGCGCCGGGGGAGAAGCTGGAGGTCTATGCGCCGGTACGGGGGAAAAGGGGGGGGGTCCGGATTCACACTGCTGTTTTGCCCGGGGAAGCGGCGGTATTCCCCCTCCCGCTCACTGACGCCAATCTTGCCACCCTGGGCAACGAGCTTATCCGGGAGCCATACGGATGGGGGGGGATGAATGGCCGGCGTGATTGCTCCGCCATGATTCGGGATCTCCTTGCCCCCTTCGGCATCTGGCTTCCCCGGCACTCCGCCGATCAGGCCCGGGAGGGAGGAACCTTTATCGATCTGACTGGCCTTGCCACCGCGGAGAAGAAACGGCTCATCATGGATCGGGGGATTCCCTATCTCACCTTGCTGTGGCTCAAGGGACACATCATGCTCTATATCGGCTCCCCGTCCGGTGAGCCGCTGGTATTCCACAATTTCTGGAGTGTCCGGACCATAAGTGCCGCCGGCCGTCCGGGCCGGAAGGTTGTGGGGCGGGCGGCGATCACCACCCTTTATCCGGGGCGGGAATTCAACGGCGCCGCCGATCCGGAGGGGCCATACCTGGCCTATCTCCAGGGGATGACCCTGATCGGTCCGGTAATTGTGGCCAAGCTTGAAAATTGAGATTGAATATGTTAGTCATTTTACAATATTTTCTAAATTAGCGGCGGGAAAGTTTTACCGCGGACTCGGGGGTATGGCGGCGGCCAGGGGTGCTGGAGTCCAAAAAGCAATTCCCGGGTCGGTTAAACGATAAAAAACGAGCTGAAGACGCAATGCCGTATTACCAGACAACCAGGAGGAGATGTCGATGACGATAGGAGAAGGGGACCTGAGGAGCGACAGGATAACCGTCGTAGTAGAAGAAGATTTGCGGGAACTGATTCCGGGATACCTGGAAAATCGCCGCAAGGACATCACGACAATCCGGGAGGCCCTGGCCGGAAGCGATTACGAGGCGATCCGCTCCCTGGGGCACAAGATGAAGGGCTCCGGCGGCGGCTATGGTTTCGATGCCATCACCGAGTTGGGTCATGACCTCGAAGCGGCGGCGAAAAGCGAACATACCGAAGAGATTTCCAGGTTGAACGACGCCTTGGCGTCCTATCTGGAACGGCTGGAAGTGGTTTATCAGGATTGAGGCGGGACGAGAATGGCTGAGCAAGACGAAAGAATGGAAATCCCGGGAGGCGGAGCGGTGCGAATGGAAGGGACTGCCGTACCCCGGACGCTCCAGGATGGGCGCCTGTTGCATGCTGATTTCGGAAAGTACAAGAAATGGCTGCGGGAGCGTTTTTCTATGGCCGGGGAAGTTGGAGAAGACTTCCAGAAGACGAAAATATCCGGTCTTTACACCCTGGCGGCGCCCCTTGGGATCAAGGAAAGCGAACTGGCCCGGACGATCTCCGAATTCCTGAACCTGATGCACCGGAAGACGATGGACTATGATGAGTACCTCACCGATCTTTTGCCAATGGAATTCTGCCGTTGGAATTCCGTGGCCCCTATCCTCGACGCCGAGGGCGGCGGCGCCTTCCTGATCAGCAATCCCTTTGACTGGGAACTCCTCGACGTCCTCAAGAAAAACACCCCCGCCGATCAGCCCCTGCGCCTCATTGTTGCCGATCCCCTCTACATTCGCTCTCTTTTGGATCGCAAGAATGACAAGGCGAGGATGCAGGCCGCCCGATCCGTGGGAGAGGTGGACATAGCAAAGGAAGATGAACCCGATGTGGAAATGGCGCCGGTATCGATGCCGGTGATCGAAGACGTCGGGCCCGTCTCGGCGGCGGATGTGGAAAAACGTCCGGTGGTCCATGTCTCCAACAATATTCTCTACACGGCGGTTATGGAGCGATCGAGCGACATTCACATCGAGCCGAAGGAGAAGGAGACCGTGGTCCGTTATCGCATCGACGGCGATCTCCGGGATATCTTCCGTCTGAAGCGGCAGACCGGGGTCATGGTCATCTCGCGCCTCAAGGCCTTGGCGGGTCTGGATATCGCCGAGCGGCTGAAACCCCAGGACGGTGCCGTGGAAATCTTGGTGGGCAAGCGGACCTTCAAGCTCCGCCTGGCCACGACGTCGACGCCCAGCGGGGAGAGCCTGATCATCCGGATCCTGGAACCTTCGGCCAAACCCAAGGATCTGGGCGAGTTGGGGATGACGAAAGAGCAGGTCCGAACGATGATGGACTTAGCCACGCGGCGGTACGGTCTCATCCTCGTCGTGGGACCAACGGGAGCGGGAAAGACGACGACCATCTACAGCTTTCTCTCCCACGTGGACACCAAGACCCGAAGCCTGATTTCCGTCGAGGATCCGGTGGAATACCGGATCCCCGAGGCCAACCAGCAGCAGGTTAACGAAAAGGCCGGGGTGACCTTCGACGCCCTCCTGAAATCTTCGGTGCGCCAGGATCCGGACATCCTCTACCTCGGGGAAATCCGCGACAACTTTTCCGCCCGAATCTCCGTAGATTTCGCCAGCACCGGCCACATGACCATCTCCACCCTCCATACCAATAACGCCACCACCGCCATCTTTCGCCTCGAGCGCCTCGGCATCGTCCGGGAAGTCATGGCGGAGGCACTCCTTGGGATAATTGCCCAGCGCCTCCTGAAGCGGCTCTGCCCCCACTGCAAGCGGGTGGCCCCCATTACGCCGCGGGAGGCGGAAATGCTGCGTCCCTTCACCGATGAGCTTCCCGAATACGTGGCCCACCCCGTCGGCTGTCCGAAATGCCGGGAGGGATATTTCGGCCGGGAAGGGGTCTATGAGATCATCGCCTTCGATCCGGATTTGCTGGAGCGCATCCGTAACGGAATGGCCATTTCGGAGCTCCGGGAATTTATTCATCGCCGGGGCGACTATCTCATCAGTCACCATGCCGTCCAAAAGGTGAAGGATCTCATCTTTCCCGTCAAGGACGTTTATGACAAGGTCCTGGTCGAGGAGATCCAGATGACCCCTAAAGATGAAGAGGTCAAGGTTGAGAAGAAGGAAGACCCAGGGCAAAAAGCTGGGGCCCCGGCAATCCTGGTGGTGGAGGATGATGAGGACAATCGACTGCTCATCTCCCGGATCCTCTCCGGACAGGGTTACGAGGTGGCCGTGGCCGGCGACGGCATCGACGCCCTGATGGCGTTGGGGACCAAGGAATTCGACCTTATCCTCTCGGACATCAACATGCCCAACCTGGACGGATTCAAGTTCCTGGAAATCATCAACCAAAAGGGGGTTCGGGCGCCGCTCATGTTTCTCACAGCCCGGGCGGATGAAGAGGACGAGGTCAAGGGCCTGGAATTAGGGGCTCTGGACTATCTAAAAAAACCGATAAAAAAAGATGCCCTGCTGATGCGGGTCAAACGCGCCCTGGGGAGAAGAGAAAGGGCCTGACTTCCAGAATGGATATCCGGGTCATATACGGTTCGTTTAAGGCGGTGGACTTCCCGGCGGGGGACTTCACCACATACCGAAAAATCATGCTCGTATCTTTAAAGTATGGATATCCGGATGATTGATCAACAAACAACCGGTATCTTTATGGGACGGAAAGATAACCGCGTTCCCCCCCGGACAGGTCGTTACTCTCCAGCCATAAAAATACCGTTGAGGTCCCGAGACGACAACCGGGGCTTCACCCTGATCGAGGTGGTGGTGGCCATGGCCTTGATCATGGTCCTGCTGGCCATAGCCGCCCCGCTGATGAGCGCCTATCTCGAAAGAAGCCGTGGCACGACCTGCCTATCCATGCGCTATGTCACGGAAAAGGCGGAGATGACCTACATGATCGAGAAGGGCCGGATTAGCGACGGCATCGCCGAGCTCATCAGCGTCGGGCTGCTGGAGCGGGAGCCACGCTGCCCCAGCGGCGGCACCTATGCCTGGCTGCAGCGGTCTCCGGAACCGATTCTGGGCTGTTCGGTCCATTACGGTTCCGTCCCGGCGGTTGCGGAGGCCGCGG
Organism: Deltaproteobacteria bacterium; assembly: GCA_029561465.1. Taxonomy (GTDB): domain Bacteria; phylum Desulfobacterota; class Syntrophia; order Syntrophales; family UBA8958; genus UBA8958. The sequence goes on from JAKQIZ010000006.1 coordinate 23,021, forward strand.
TTCTTTATGCCAGCGGCTTCAACGATCAGACCGGCTTGACCAGGCTCATGGGGCAATGGAACACCGGCCACGGGACCCTGAACAACCGTCCCGGGCAGGAAAGCCGCATCGGCTTCGGCAGCACCGCCTGGGCGGACTATGAGATCAGGGTCAATGCCGTCCTTAAAGCGGGGAATGGTTACGGCGTGTATTACCGCGCCGACAACAATCCCAACATCACCGGTTATGTCTTCCAGTACGATCCGGGACTGGGCAACAGGTTCGTCGTCCGCAAGGTGGTGAACGGCGTCGAACAGTCGCCATTTCAAAGCATTGCCATGCCCGCCGGTTTCCCCGTTTACAACCAGTCCCACGACATCAGCATCTCCATCGTGGGCAACCGCCATGTCATCAAGGTGGACAACCAGCCCGTACTGGAATTCCAAGACAGTACTTTCGCCGCCGGTTCCGGCGGATTCCGGACCTGGGGCAATTCCGAGGCCGGCTTCGACAATCTGAACGTGGTGCAGAAATGAGGGGGAGCGATGACTGATCCGGAGAGACGGGATAAGACCTGCCAGGGTTGCGGACGGTCCATGGACATTGCCGACGGCGGAGAAACAGGTGCGGAGGAAGGTCTTTATTGTCCCCAGTGTCTCATCGCCCGGGCAGAGCGATACATCCGCGAGCCGGAGATAGCTCCGACGCCGTTGAAGCGGCTCCGGGAAACAACGGCCTGGAAGGTTTCCCTGATCCTGGCGCTGCTGGTCTGCCTGGCCGTCATCGCCTATCAGGCGCCGCGGATCATGGCGGCCTTCCAAGCACCAAAACCGGTGCGCATGGGCACCTATGCCACCGATGCCGCCACTGATCAATGTCTGAAGAATCTCTGGCGACTTGCCGCGGAACTCCAACAGGGCCGGGAAGCAACGGTGCCGGCCCTGGTTTGTCCGGCCAGCGGCAAACCCTATGTGATCGGTCCGGGTACGGATCCGGAGGTTCATTGCCCGGCTCCTTCGGTACACGGTTTTCGGGATATCGTCGTCTCCAGGAATAAACCCGTGCCGGAGCTGAAAAAATAGTTCCGGCATCATCCGGCTGCGCCGGGTGTATTTGCCGAAGGTTCGCCGCATGACCGTGACAAGGTTCTTTAAGTACCAATTGACCCTGGAGTACGACGGTTCGGGTTATCGGGGCTGGCAGATCCAGGAAAATGCCCGTTCGGTTCAAGGAACGCTCCTTACGGCCGCTACGGAGCTGTTCGGCGCCGAGGTGGATATCCAGGGGGCGGGGAGGACGGATGCCGGGGTGCACGCCCTGGGACAGGTGGCCCATCTCACGGTGAAAAAGGCGCTGCCGCCCCCGAGGATCAAAGCGGGTCTCAACGACCTTCTCCCCGCCGGGCTGAACATCCTCCGGGTCGAGCAGGTGCCCGGCGCATGGCACGCCCGGCACGATGCGGTAAGCAGGAGCTACATCTATATCGTTTCCCGGACCCGGACCGCCTTCGGCAAACGCTATGTCTGGTGGGTGAAAGACCCGCTGGATGCGGAGAAGATGAAAGAAGCCTGTCGGCTGTTTGCTGGCTTTCACGATTTTGCCTCCTTTGTCGACCGCCGCCTGGAGCGGAACGTTTCGACGCAGGTGCAGATCGACGCCGCAGAGATCGAGGAAAGGGGTGAACTGATTATCTTCCGGGTGACGGGTTCCCATTTTCTCTGGAAGATGGTCCGGCGCATGGTCGGGGTCCTGGTGGAGGCCGGACGGGGGAACCTGACCACAAAGGAAGTGGCGGCCCTGCTCGCTTCCCGGTCCGATCTGCCGGCCCGGCTTACCGCCCCGCCGTCCGGGCTCTACCTAGCCCAAGTGCTCTATCCGGGAGATACGGCCGCGCCGCTTACCCTACCGCCGCCATTGATGCTGGCCGGAAACGGTAAACAGGCAACGGGGGAGAGGGAACGGTAAGACGGATGCGCGGCGGGGTGTTTCTTGCCCTCTGCTTTTCGCCCGGGATTAGTGGCGATCCCGGCCATCGATTTGGAGGGGCGGGATGGTTTATCGACGGCGATGCAAAAGAGGAGGATTGTCCGAACGGAAACGAAGGGGAGGTCATCATTGCGGTTATGGAATCGTTGACTATGGATAACTTCCGGGAGATCCCGGCCGGCGGCAAACCCTTCAAACGGATCTATGTAGCCCTGATGCTCTGGTTTGTCGGCCGGGCCATTCAGGCGGCGGCCCGGGTGGATGAGGCGGTCGGGGAGGAATTCGCCGCCCTGCCGGATGGATTCACCTTTTCCCTAGGGGTTTTGCCCCGGGGGCCGGCGATGATCGTGGGCAAAGGCGAGGAAGGCCAAGTACGCTACCGGGGCTGGCGGCTCGCAGGGCAAAGGATAGACCTGCAGATGAAGATCAAGAATCTGGAAGGGGCGCTCCTGATGTTTACCTTTCAGGAGAGCACGGCGGTGGCCACGGCCAGGAACCGCCTCATCGTTGATGGTGAGGTTCCCGCCGCCTGCGCCATCGTCCGGATTCTCGACCGAGTGGAGGTTTATCTCCTGCCGAAGATCATCGCGAAACTGGCTGTGAAGCGTTATCCCGACTGGCCCTGGGAGGAAAAGGTCGGCAACCGCATCCGAATTTACGCCGGCGCCATCCTGGGATTCCGATAAGGAGGAGGACGGTGTTTCAATCCGCGCATACTTTCGTTTTTTGCAGTCCCGCCAAGGTGCTTTCCGGTAACAGGGCCCTGGAAAACCTGCCGGTGGAACTGGCGGGTATGGATGCCTGCCGGCCGCTGATCCTCACCACGGCCGGACTGGCGGTCCGGGGGATGGAGCGGATCATGGCCGGGGCGTTCGCCGACTCTCAACTAACCGTCGGCTTTTTTACCGGCGTTCCCCCTTGCCCCGATCGGGAACTTGTCCGGGCTTTGTACGGGCTGTATCGTGACAGGGGCTACGATTCCCTGATCGCCCTCGGAGGCGGACCGGTACTGACAGTGGCCAAGGCCCTCAATATCGCCGTATCGGGAGAGCCGGAAGATCTGGAGGCCGCGGCCGCCGGCACGCTGGAGAGCAAAGAGCTGCGGCCCCTGACGGCGATTCCGAACCTCGATGTTTCCGGCTACGAAATGACCCGTTACGCCGATCTCGCCTCACTGTCCCTAACGGCGCCGACAGCCATTCCCGGGCTGCTCGTTCTCGACCATCGCACGGTCCCAGCGGAAGACCGTAAAACAACCGCCGCCGCCGCTCTCCTTACCTTGACCCAGGCCGTGGAGGCCCTCCTCCATCCGGGCCGCAACCACTTGACGGATGCTTACGCCTATGGGGCGGCCAGATTTATCATGGAGAACTTCCGGACGGCCCTGAAGAACCCATCTGAGCGTGGGAGCAGACTCGCCTTGGCCAATGCGGCCTTTTTCGCCCAGACGGCCTTCGACAACCTGTCCGGGGGAAAGATCTTTTGCCTCGGTATGGCCATCTCCCGGCGCTGCGCGGTCAGCCCGGGTCTGGTCATGGGGCTCCTTCTTCCTCATGGACTTCTGATGGAAATGGACCGGGAGGAAACGCCGGGAAAGGACCTTTTCCTCGCAGTGGGGGGGGCGGAGGATTATGCCCTGGTCGAGGAAGGGATGGGCCTCCGCAAGACGGTGGACCGCTGTGTGGAGCTGCTACTGGAACTTCAGAGCCTCATTCCCGATTATCCCCGGAGCATCCGGGATATCGGCCTTAAGAAAAGTGATCTGGAAGAACTTCCCGGAGCCGCAGATGAGGTTACCGGCCGGGGAACCCTTGCCCTGCCCGAGGTCCGTTACCTTCTGGACAAGGCCTGGGAAACGAGATTCTGACCGGCGGGATGACCTGTTGCGGCGGACATCCCGGCCGGGGGAGCGAGAGGAAGACGGATCGAGGAGAGCAAAGAGATGTACCTACCTGGATATTATGAATATTCCTGCCGGGTGAAGATCGTCGCGGGGCATGACGCCCTGGAGGGGATCCCCGCCCTGCTTCGCCACGTCGGCGCCCGCCGGCCTCTGCTGGTTACCGACAAGGGAGTCGCCGGAGCGGGGCTCGTGGATATTGTCCGGCAGGCGATAGGAGATCGACTGGAGATCGGTGCCGTCGCCGATGATGTTCCCCCCGATTCCGATCTCAAGGTGGTGCACCGCCTGTCCGCCCTTTACCGGGAAAACGGCTGCGACGCCATGATCGCGGTGGGCGGAGGTTCCGTGATGGATACGGCCAAGGGGATCAATATCGTGGTTTCCGAGCGGGCGGAAGATCTCATGAAATTCAGCGGGTCGGGAGCGCTGAAGCGGCCCCTGAAGCCCCTAATTGCCGTGCCGACCACGGCGGGCACCGGTTCCGAGGTCACCCTGGTTGCCGTAATCAAGGATCACGAGCGGCATCTGAAGATGGCGTTCGTGAGTTTCTTCCTCCTTCCCGACGCGGCCATTCTCGATTCCCGCATGACCCTGAGTCTGCCTGCCCCGATCACGGCGTCTACCGGGATGGATGCCCTGACCCACGCCGTGGAGGCCTACTACTGTCTGAGTAAGAATCCCCTGAGTGATGTAACCGCCCTGGCGGCCATCCGGCTCATCAGTGGAAATCTCCTCAAGGTCGTCCGGAAGCCGTCAGATCGGGAAGGGCGCCTGGCTATGGCCAACGCCGCCACCCTGGCGGGCATGGCCTTTTCCAATTCCATGGTGGGGATGGTGCATACCCTGGGGCATGCCACTGGTTCCGTCTGCGGGGTCCCCCACGGGGTGTGCATGGCCATCCTGCTTCCCTACGGTCTGGAATACAACCGCCATAAGCGGGAGGTTGTCATGGGGGAGCTTCTTTTCCCCATCGGCGGTCCCGGCATTTACGGGCAAACCGCTCCAGAGGACCGAACAAACCGGGTTATCGCCTATGTCCGCCAGCTCAACGAAGACCTCCACGAGATGACGGGAGGACGGCATGCCCGTTTTCTCGGCGAGGTCATTGACCGGGAGGGAAATCCCGCGGTGCCCCGGGAGCGGCTTCCGGACATTGCCCGCACGGCCCTGGGTGACGGCTCCATCTTCTACAATCCGGAAGATCTGGACTATGACGATCTGCTCATGGTCCTGGAGGCGGCCTGGGAAGGGATGCCCCTGGATTCGGGAAGGATCCGGAAGGGATGATGGGAAAGAGGGTGAACTCATGAGCGGCGGTTATCTGGGACGGATCCTGTGGGTGGACCTTGTTGCCGGCGCCTGTCGCGAGGAAGAAGTCGCCGATGAGATCTACGGGCAATTCCTCTCGGGAATCGGCCTGGCGGTCCGGCTTCTTGGCGACCGCATTCCTCCCGGAGCCGATCCTCTGGGGCCGGAGAATGTCCTCGCGTTCGTTTCCGGACTCCTCACCGGCACGGGCGCGCTCTTCAGCGGCCGCTGGATGGTCGCAGGGAAATCACCCCTGACCGGCGGCTGGGGGGATGCCAATTGCGGCGGCACCCTGTCTCCGGCCATAAAACGTTGCGGCTACGACGGGATCTTTTTCACCGGCGTCAGCCCCCGTCCGGTCTATCTCCTTGTCGATGACGGCCGCCCGGAGTTGCGGGACGCTTCCCATCTGTGGGGAAAGGACGCGCTCGCGGCGGAGGAGGAATTGATCCGGGAAGCGGGGGGGCATGCCCGGGCGGCCGTCATCGGCCCGGCCGGGGAGAAGCTTTCCCTCATCGCGGGGATCTGCAATGACCGGGGCCGCATCGCCGCCCGTTCCGGGCTGGGGGCCGTCATGGGCGCCAAGCGCCTCAAGGGCCTGGTCCTCAAGGGCAAACGGCGCATTCCCGTCCATCACCGGGAAGAGGTCCAGCGTCTGAGCAGGGAGTGCAACAAGTGGGTGCAGTTTCAGCCGCCCTTCGTTACCGGAACGATGACGGCCTACGTGGGGACCCTGATGCGCCTCCTGCCCACCCAGATGGCCATGGACGGACTGGTTTACAAACTCCTCCTGAAGAAATGGGGGACGGTGAGCATGAACCAGATGTCCGTGGAGATGGGCGACGCCCCGATCATGAACTGGAAGGGGACAAGCGCGGACTGGGGGATCGGTAAATCACGGACCGTCAATCCCGACGCCTTCCGGGTCCTGGAAAGGGTAAAGTACCACTGCTACTCCTGTCCGTTGGGCTGCGGCGGCATTTGTGCCACCAAGGGGCCTTTCGGAGAGGTCCACAAGCCGGAGTATGAATCCGTCCTGGCCTTGGGGGGGCTCTGTATGAACAGTGACCTGGAGAGCATCATCACCATGAACGAATTGCTCAACCGGGCGGGGATGGACACCATCTCGGCGGGGGGGACGGTGGCCTTCGCCATGGAGTGTTACGAACAGGGGATCCTGAGCCGGGATGATCTGGACGGCCTGGACCTGCGGTGGGGCAACTCCGCCGCCATGATCGCCCTGATCGAAAAGATGATCCGCCGGGAGGGGGTGGGCGATTTGCTGGCGGACGGCGCCAAAAGGGCGGCGGAAAAGATCGGCCGGGGCGCCGGGGCATGCGCCATCCACGCCGGGGGGCAGGAGTTGCCCATGCATGACGGCCGCAACGATCCCGGTTTCAACGTCCATTACTCCGTGGAGGCCACGCCGGGCCGTCACACCATCGGGGCGCAGCTCTACTACGAGATGTTCCGGCTCTGGAAGCGGATACCCTCCCTGCCGCGGCCGCCGCTGTTTTACCGCAAGCGGCGCAAATACCTGGCCGATGAGGAAAAGGCCGTCATGGCCGCGGCGTGCAGCAAGTTCATGAACGTGGCCAATGGCGCTGGTCTTTGCATGTTCGGGCTCTTTCTGGGGGCGGAGCGGATTCCGTCCTTTGCGTGGCTCAATGCCGCGGCGGGATGGCGGAAGAGCCCCGAGGAGTACCTGGCCATCGGGGCGGCCATCCAGAACCGGAAGCAGGAATTCAATCGTCGGCAGGGTATCGATGCCCGTTCCTTGCAGGTTCCCGACCGGGTGCTCGGTCGACCTCCCCAGAGACGGGGGGCCAACCGGGGCCGGACCATGGATCTGGAAAAGATGCGGAGCGATTATTGGGAGCAGTTCGGCTGGGATCGGGAAAAGGGGCTGCCCAAAGACAGGCCGTAGGGAGACCCATCGAGAAGGCAGTATCATGTCCTATCACATATTGGCAAATTGCAGCGGTTGCGGGGCCTGTGCCCGTATTTGCCCCACGGAGGCCATTGCCGGGGAAAAGAAGTCTCTCCATGTCATCGATCCCCGCCGGTGCCTCGAGTGCGGGGCCTGTGGAAAGATCTGCCCGGTGGCGGCGGTGCGGGATGCCTTCGGCATCGTCTGCCGCCGCGTCAAGCGTTCCGCCTGGGAAAAGCCCCGGTTGGACGAGAAGCTCTGCATGTCCTGCGGCATCTGTATCGACGCCTGCCCGGCGAACTGTCTGGACTGGTCGGAGCCGGTAATGAAGAAGGAACCGCATGCCTATCCCCTGCTCAGAGAGGAAAAGCTTTGCATAGGTTGCGGCTTCTGCGCCCGGGAATGCCCCGTCGGGGCCATCGCGATGACCGCGCCGACGACGGTGTCGGAAAGGGGTGTAGATGATTAGCGGTGTTGAGAAAAGGAAATGGCCCCGCGACGGCTGGCGGACATTACCGATTTTCTCCCTGACGCCACCTTTGCCGTGGATGGCATGGCCGGGTCATCAGAGAAGGACCGCCGACCTGTGCATGAAGATTGCCGAGGAGATGGATTTCTCCCAGAAAAAAGGCTATCGGTTCATTGACTGAAAGGATATGGGAAATATGACCGCAGGGGGGAAGACAATCCGGGTTGGTGTCATGGCGGGACGCCGGGAACTCCGCGGATGTTTTCATGGGAGCTTTCGGACCCCCGCCGGAGAAATTCTGACCGGCCCCTTTGTCCTGACCTCCGGGCCGCCCTCTCCCCATGCCGACGGTGATTCCCCCCCTTCCTCCGGCGCTGGCGACGAAGGCACCGGTCTCTGGCTGCAAACCCAAACTTGCCGCCTTTTTCTACCGCCGGAGGAGTGCCGCTTTCATTCCGGGGAACGGGCCGACTTTTCCCTGGATGCCGTAACCATCGGGGTGAACTTTCACTGGGAACGGCGGGAGCGACAGACATTTCAGGGAAGCTTGGTAGCTTTGGCTGAGCCCGACGGCCTCCTCACCGCCATCAACGAGATCGATATCGAGGACTATCTGGCCAGCGTCATCTCCTCGGAGATGGCCGCCACGGCGCCGGTGGAGTTCCTCAAGGCCCACGCCGTCATGTCCCGGAGCTGGCTTTTGGCCATGCTGGAGAGGAAAAACCTTGAGAACGCCGGCGCTGGTTGTGGCCGGACACGTTCTGTCGGGTGCGTTGTCCGGAACTCCGCCGGCGGAGAAACGGGCGGAATGGACGGTGACGTGGCTGCGGCGCGGGGAGGGGAGTCCAAAAGAGTGAATAGCGATCACGATGGGGACATCCCGGAAGAAATCGTCAAATGGTACGGACGGGAGGAACACACCCGTTTCGATGTCTGCGCCGACGACCACTGCCAGCGCTACCAGGGGGTGACGAAGATCGTCTCCCCGCGGGTCCGGGAGGCCATCGACACCACCCGGGGCATGGTCCTGGTGTATGGCGGCCGGATCTGCGACGCCCGGTATCACAAGGCCTGCGGCGGCCGGACGGAAGACTTTGCCAATGTCTGGGAGGAACGGTCCGTTCCCTATCTGACGTCCATTGCCGACGGTCCGGAGGATTTTCCCTCCCTGGCCACGGAAGCGGCGGCCGCGGACTGGATCTCATCGTCGCCGGCCGTCTACTGCAATACCGGCGATATGACCGCACTGCGCCGGATCCTGCCCGCCTTCGATCAGGAAACGCCGGATTTTTTCCGTTGGGAGGTTGCCTATAAACGGCGGGAATTGGAGGAACTGCTGACAGAGAGATCGGGAATCGATTTTGGGGAACTGCTGCGCCTGAATCCCCTGAGCCGCGGTCCCTCGGGCCGGATCATCCGCCTGGAGATCGCCGGCACCCGCCACACCGTCATTGTGGGCAAAGAGTTGGAAATCCGCCGCTGGCTATCCCCCAGTCATCTCTACAGCAGTGCCTTTGTGGTTGCCGCGGAGAAGGACACCCGGGGTAAGATCCGGCGTTTCGTCCTCCGGGGGGCCGGATGGGGTCACGGTGTGGGGCTCTGTCAGATCGGCGCGGCGATGATGGCCATCCGGGGCTTTTCCATGGAGACCATCCTCGGTCACTATTTTCCCGGCGCCGTGCTTCGGATAAATAGTGACCGGTAACAATTTTCTTTTGCTTTCCTTCTACCGATAAGGTCGTCAGAGATTCATTGGGGCCAATGCGGGCCGGCGTACCCTCCCGGGGGTCAGGCGTTTTCCGGGTATCCATGCCGGGACTGTTGCCCGAGGAGTTCGTAAACCCGCATGAAGTTGATTTGCTTGGCGATGTCCTCGTCCTGGACCTCTAAGGGCGCCACCTGGAGCACCGACTTGACTACCGCCTGGTGCGTCATCTCCGTGATGAGGATGGAATCGGGCTTGTACTTGGTCAGACTCTGGAGACGGAAGACTACGTTGACGGAATCGCCGATGACCGTGTAGTCCATCTTCTTGTCGAAACCGATGTTCCCGATCAAGGCCTCCCCCGTATGGATGCTGATCCCCATCGTGAGGGGCTGGTCGACGAGAGTGTGCACATGATGGTTGATGCCCTTCATGGCGGCTTGCATCTCCAGGGCGGCGGCAACGGCGTTGTCGGCGTCGTAGCCGCTGGATGCGGGGGCGCCGAAGATGCCCAGCAGGCCGTCGCCGAGGTATTTATCGACGATCCCACGGTGTTTGAGGATTATTTCTCCGATTACCCCGAAGAAATGGTTCAGAATGGTTACGGTCCGGTTGGGGCTGAACTGGGACGACAATATAGAGAACCCCCGTAGATCTATATTGAGGATCGTCAACAGGCGAATCTCTTCCATTACGCCCTCCCCGGTCTCGGAACCGTGGATGATCTTTTCGACCACCTCCTTGGGGACGAATTTCTGGAAAACGTTGCGGATGCCCCGTTCATGTTCCGCCAAGGATTTGGTCTCCTGGTAGAGCCGGGCGTTTTCCAGGGCGATGCTCACGGAGGTGCCGATAGACTGGAGGAGTTTCATGTCGCTGTCCGTGAATTCGCCGCTGACTTTGTTCAAGACTTCGATCACCCCCAGGATCCGTCCCTGGGAGATCAGCGGCACGGCAAGGACGGAACGGGTCTGAAATCCCGAGTTCCGGTCGAATTCCGGATAGAAGTAACGGGAGCCTTCGGTGTTGGCCACGATAAGGGATTCCCCCCGGGCGGCGGCATAGCCGGCGATCCCCTGTCCGAGCTTGAGCCGGAGATTCTTCAGGAGCTCCATGTTTACATGTTCATGAATATTGAAGGCCTCCCGGAAGACCAGATGATCCTCCTGCCGCAGGAGCAGCGAGCCGCCCTCCACGTCCATGAGGGCGCGGATCATGTTCATCGTCTGTTTGATGACCTCGTTGAGATCGAAGGTGGAAGATGCCAGAATGCTGCCGATCTGCTTGACGAAATCCATTTCCCGTTCCCGCTGGCTTATGGACGCTTCCAGGCGTTCCAGGACAATCGCCAGAGAGACAAGGGAGACCAGCATATCTATCTTTTCTTCCGCCTCCGTAATGCCCGCCGGAGCCCTGCTCCCCAGTAGCAGCACCCCGTGTACTTGTCCGCCCATTTTAAGGGGGGCCAGGATGGCGGCTTTGGCCGCGGCGGCCACCAGGATTTCCAGCCCCGTCAGTTTAGGGGCGGTGTCGAGGTCCGGAAGGATGATGGCGTTACCATCCTGCAGCACCTTGTCGATCAAGGATCCCTCGTAAGGATAGGCGTCGCCCTTGTGGAAGGGAACATCCATTTTCGTACGGTATTCCAGGACGGAAAGCCGTGACGAGGATTCGCTTTCCTTGGCGAGAATGACGGCGATGTCGAAGGGGATGGTGATGCCGATCTGGGCCAGGAGCGAAGGAATGAGTTCCCCCTTGGCCACGGTGGAGCCGAAGATTTTTGCGATGTGATCCACCGTGGAAAGAACCTCGTCCTTGTAGCTCTTTTCCTTAATGAGCGACAGATTGTCGTAGGTGAAGGCGGCGTTGCTTACCAGCGGCGCCAGGACGTCCGCATCCGCCGCCGTGAAGGGCAGATCTTCCCGGCGGCGGGAGACCGTCAGGACCCCGAACACATCCTTTATCCCCTTCAGCGGCATGCAGAGGAAGGACTTGGTTCCATACTCATCCTTGCTTCGTCTGCCGAAGCGATCGTCTTTTTCGATGTCTTCGACGAGGAGCGGTGCCTTGTTGATTACGGCGAATTTGGCGATGCTCTTGGCAAAATCAATGCGGTCGCCGCTTTGCAGCTTGTCGCCGTGGCCGATGGCGGCATGGACGATGAAGTAGTCCCGTTTCCCCCTCTCGAGGATGAGGACGGAGCCGATGTCGCCGTTGACAAGTTTCATCGCCCTCTCCAGGGTGATGTAGAGCAGATCGTCGGATTCGAGGGTCACGTAGCACAGATCCGCCAGCTCCTTGAGGGTGGAGATTTGCGAGACCTTCTGGTTCAGGGAGACAAACTGCCGGTTCAGTTGCGTTTCCAGAGATTGAAAGGACGAGATGATATTCTGGATTTCATCGGTGGCGTTCTGTTTACCGGCGCCGGCGGCTTGGGCGCCCTGACCTTCCATCGCGACGGCTCCAGTGACTCTTTTGGCCAGGGAGGAGATGTTGTCGAAGATATTCCGGACAATGGAGAAGGCAAAAAGGGAAAAAACGAGGACGGCGAAGACGAAGATGGGGATATACTCATCATGGAGGAGCTGATAGCGGAAGACGAAGAAAAAGAAGCCGGTGAGCGGCACGAGGAAGAAGAGGGCAAAAACAATGGTGAGCTTGTAGTAAAGGCCCTTGCCCTCCATGGAGAGATTCCTGAAAATCTCTTTTATGTTCATGGGCTGGCATGCCTTTCTTGGTCAATTATTTCTACCCTGCCTTAGTTTTTTAGAGAAAATAGTCCGATATGTCAATGAAATAATGAAAAAAATACCGCTGGATCCGAGGCCGAGCCGGTCCCCGCCGGTCCTTTCACCGACTGCGGTTCTTTTTACGGAAGAAATCCAGGATGCCGTTGGGCATGAAGATGGTGACGACGATGAAGAGGGCGCCGTAGATGATCCGGGCGATTTCCGCTTGGGCGAAGGTGGAGAGCAACTCGTTGACCACGGTGAGGATGACGGCCCCGATGATCGGTCCCAGCCAGGTGCCCCCGCCTCCGAACATGGCCATGAGGACGATGAGGATGGAGATATTGATATTGAAGACGACGTCGGCGTGGATGTAGGTCAGGTAATATGCGAAGAGGCCGCCGGCGATCCCGGGGAAGAAGGCGGAGAGAATGAAGGCCTGGATCTTGATCCTTGCCGTGGGGATGGCCATGGTCTCGGCTACCTCTTCATCGGAGCGGACGGCTCTAAGGCCGGCGCCGAGACGCGAGCGGCCGATCCACCAGGCAACGGCCAAAGTGACGACCATGAGGAGGAGCATGACTTCGTACATGATGGAGCGGGAGAGCTTTTCCGGGACATCCATGATCTGCATCCAGATCCCCTCGGCCCCACCGAGGTATTCGATATTCTTGACGGCCAAATCGACGACAAAGGCGAAGCAGAGCGTTACGACGGCGAAGTAAGGTCCCCGGATCTTCAGGCATGGATAGCCGATGATGAGGGCGACGAGGGCCGCTATCGCCCCCGCCGGGATGGCGGCCAGGATGGTCAACACGGGCGGCAATTCGAAAACAGCCGCCATCTTTGCCGTGGCAAAGGCGCCGATGCCGAAGAAGGCCGCATGGCCGAAGGAGAGGTAGCCGGCGTAGCCGCCGATGAGATTCCACGAGGAGGCGAGAATCACATACATGAAAACGGAAAACATGAAGGACAGGTAATAGACCTCCGGTGAGAGAAAGGGGAAAGCGGCGAGCATGACGATGATGATTGCCGTAGCGGCCAGGGGGGCTTTTTTCATTTCTATACCCCCTGCTTGAACAGGCCGTGGGGCCGTAAGATTAGAAACACCATGAGGAACCCGAAGGTGACGAGATTCACCCACTGGAAGGGAAGAAAGGCCATGGACAAACCCGTGATCACCCCGATGATAAGTCCCGCGAGGGCCGTGCCGGCGACATTGCCCACTCCGCCCACAATGACCACTAAAAAGAGATAGATCAGCCAGAGATTATGGGAGTGGGGCTCGAAGGAATTGAGGAGCGCCAGGCTTATGCCCCCGGCGCCCCCCGTAGAGACGGCCAGGGCGAAGGTGATCATGCTGATCCGGTAAAGGTTAACGCCATACAACTGGGCGGCTTCGGGCTGCTGCCAGGCGGCCCGGACGGCCATCCCCGTGTAGGTTTTCTTCAAAAAGAAATAGATGGCGGCAATTCCTGCAATAGACAAGGTGAAACCGACGAGATGAGGATACTGAAAATAGAAGGGGCCCACGATCAGGGCGCCGCTGGCGTAAGTCGGCGTCATGATGCGGGGATCGGCCTTCCAGATAAGTACCATTACGTTTTCCATGATGATGGCGAGGCCGAAGGTGAGGATCATCGACGCCACGATGACCTCCTTGGCTCTGGTGATGGGTTTGATGAGGAGCTGATAGACCCCGCAGGCCAGGATGAACAGCAGCGGTACGGACACCGCCGCTGAAACGACGGGATCGATCCCGAAATACGCCAGCAGGCTGTAAGCCAGATAGGCCCCCAGGAGTCCGAAGGCGGCATGGGAGATGTGGATGACGTGCATGACTCCCCAGGTCAGGGAGAACCCGACGCTGAGGAGTGCATACACCATTCCGATCATTATGCCGCTGATCAGCGACTGTATTACTAAGACAGCGTCCACTTCACTTCTTCCAGGCCGGTTTCGGATAGACCGGTTCTTTCGTCCGGACGTTCTTCGGGAAGATCAACTCCACCTTGCCGTTGATAATCTGGGTGGCGAAGTTGATCGGCGCCGGGAGGCCGTACTTGTCGAAGGCCATGGGACCGGCGATGGTATTGACCTGGTGAGTCTTCAGCCAATCGCGGATCTTTGTCTGATCCAGGCTCTTGGCGCCTGTCACTCCCTGCTGGAGGGTCTGCATCCAGGCGTAGCCGAACCCGAAATAGAGGGGGTACGCCGGCAGTTTGTATTTTTTCTTCACATAGGCGTTGAGTTTGTCGTTCCCCTGGTAGTTGAGCATGCCGTGGAGGACGGTCCCGGAAAAGACATAGTCGCCGTCCCTTCCCAGTTCCTTTACCCAGGCGGGGACGACGGAACCGATCCCCTGGACGATGGCCTTGGGATTGTAGTCGAGGGCCTTGGCGGCCTTGATCGTCGTGACGCCGTCCGGGAAGAAGCCGTTGGAGAAGAGGATGTCGCAGTTCATCTGCTTGGCCTTGACGATGAGCGAGGTGGCGTCAGTCAGGGGGGAGTTGTATTTTTCATTGATCACGACATCGATCTTGAGGTATTTTGTCCAGCGGTTGATGGAGTCCTGCAGCGATAGACCGACGGGATTGTTGATCGTATAGACGGCGGCCCGCTTCGGACGCTGGTTGGCAGGCAGGGTGTTCAGCCACTGGAAGAACCCCTCGTACCACCACTCGCCCATCAGCGGCGGGGCGCCGAAAGAGTAGGTATAGCCCTGCTGGAAGCTCTTCATATGGCCGCCCATGGAGACATAGACCATCTTGTGTTTCTCCGCCACGGCCATGACGGCCCGGGCGGCGGTGCCGGGATAGCCGCCGAAGAGGAGATCGACCTTATCTACGGTGATGGCCTTTTCCGCGAAGGTTACGGCCTTGCCCACATTGGACTGGTCGTCGTAGATCTTGAATTCCACATGCCGTCCCAGGAGCCCCCCTTTGGCGTTGACTTCTTCCGCCCAGTAGCGCATGCCCCTTTCGATCCACAAGCCCGTTTCGGCAAATTCACCCGTGAGGGGCAGCGAGCCGCCGATGACGATGGGTTTGCCGGCGCCGATGGCCGCTGCCGGGACCGTCAACAGCAGGCCGCAAAGTACGGTGACGGTCATGAATAAAGAGAAGCCTTTCATCCGTTTCCCTTTCATTATGAAACCTCCTTCCAATGCTTGGTTTATCTTAGGATCTGCCACGGTTATTTCGTGATAAACCCTTATAGTCCTAAATAGGACGTCTTGACTTGCGGATTCTCCCGGAGTTCCGCGGAAGGGCCTTCCATGGCCACCACTCCGTTTTCCAGGACATATCCGCGGGCGGTGATCGCCAGTGTCTCCAGGACCTCCTGGGATACCAGGAGCACCGACAGCCCTTCCTTGTTCAATTGCCTGACGGTGGCAAAGATTTCTACCGCCGCCTTGGGTGACAGACCCAGGGAAGGTTCATCCAGCATGAGGAGACGGGGCCTGGCCATCAAAGCCCGCCCCAGGGCTGCCATCTGTTGTTCTCCTCCCGAGAGGCTGCCGGCCAATTGACGTCGCCGGTCGGCAAGGCGGGGGAAGATTTCGTATACATGAGCGAGGGTTTTCCGGCTCGCCTTCCGGACCGTCGGCAAATATGCCCCCATGATGAGGTTTTCTTCCACCGTCATGGCGGGAAAGAGCTTGCGTCCCTCCGGGACTTGCACGATTCCCTCCCGGCATATCCGGTCCGGGGCAAAACCCTTCAGGGGTTTGCCCTCCCAGCTTATACCGCCGCCGGCCGCGGGGACCAGGCCGGAGACGGCGTTGAGGAGGGTTGTCTTACCGGCGCCGTTGCCGCCGATGAGGGCCACCATTTCCCCCGGGGCGACCTCCAGGGACACGCCGCGCAGGGCCTCCATCCGGCCGTAACAGACGGTTATATTATCAACACGCAGCATAAGCGGCTCCCAGATAGGCGGAGATGACCTCCGGATGATTGGCCACCTCTTCCGGCGGTCCTTCGGTGATCTTGATCCCGAAATTCAGGACCATGATGCGGCTGCACGTGGACATGATGGCCTTCATCACGTGTTCGATCATGAAGATCGTCGTTCCGTAAGTATCCCGGATCCGGAAGGTCAACTCGATGGCGCTGCTGATTTCCGTCGGATTAAGCCCCGCAAAGACCTCGTCCAGGAGCAGGATTTCCGGATTGAGGGCCAGCGCCCGGGCTATTTCCAGACGCTTGCGGTCTTCCAGGACGAGTTCACCGGGAAGGCGGCGGGCCTTTTGCGTCAAGCCCGTAAAATCAAGGATCTCCTTGGCCTTCTCCCGGGCGCCTTTGGTTGCGGCCGTATGCTTGCGGCCGTAAAGAACGCCGGTGACGACATTATCAATGAGGTTCAGGCCCGTCAGGGGGCGAACGATCTGAAAGGTGCGGCCAATGCCCAGACCGGCCCGTTTATAGGGAGGGAAATCCGTTATTCTCCGTCCCTCGAAAAACAGGTCTCCCTCTTCAGGTCTGTAAATGCCGGAGATAACGTTGAAAAGAGTCGTTTTCCCCGATCCGTTCGGACCGATGAGGCCGACGATCTCGCCGCGGCGCACCTCGAAATCTACTTCCGAAAGGGCCGTCAGACCGCCGAAACGCTTGGTTATCTTTTTACCTGTGAGCATTTTAACCCCATCCCCACCCCATCCTCCCCTTGAAGGGGAGGGAGATATGATTAGGCGCGTGTATTTTCCGCCTTCTCCGTCCCTCCCCATAGAAGGGGAGGGTGATTGATAAGCGTAAAGCTTCCCGTCGTTTCCACCTCAATAATCTGTCCCGTCCTCACTTTTCCACCAAAGCTACGGCACGGCACCAGCCCGCGCTGCCCCCGGCGAGTTTTACGGGAAAGCAGGCCACCTTGAAACCGAATGGCCTGGGCAGCTTGTCCAGGTTGGCCAGCTTCTCCAGATGGCAGTATTCCCGTTCGATGCCCGCCAGATGGGCTTCCCAGAGGATGTTCCGGTCGCCCGTTTTTGCGAAATCTTCCTTGATGGCCCAGAACGGCCGGTCCCACCCCCAGGCATCGATGCCCATGACCCGGATGCCCTGCTCCACCAGCCAAAGGGTCGATTCCCGGCTCATGCCGCACCCGGCGTCGAAATACTCCGCCTGCCCCCAGAACTTGTCGGCCCCCGTCATGATCAGGACGATGTCATAGGGCTGCAGGGAGTATCCGATGCGGCCCAGCTCTCTTTGCAGGTCCGCACTGCCGATCGCCGCTCCTTTCGGTTTGTGACGGAAATCGAGGACGACGCCGTCGCCATAGCACCACTCCAGGGGAATCTGATCGATGGTGCGGGCCGCCTTTCCCTCGCTTTGGGGGGCGTAGTGCCAGGGGGCGTCCAGATGGGTGCCCGAGTGGGATATCATTTCCACGCGGTCGTTTGCATAACCCAGGCCGTTGCGGAGATCCGATTCCTTGCACCCGAAAAAACCCGCCAGCACCGGGGCCGTCTCACGATGGCTTTCATGGGTCACCTTCAGGGAAAGGGCCTCGCTCGGGCTTTCCTCGGTTGGTACGCTCAGGTCGATAATGGTAATCTTTCCGTTCACCCCTTCACCTCGCTTTCCTCGAAGTCTTGATCGTCACTAAAAACATGGTAACCTCTCCATGATGGGACGGTTTGCGAAATCGTCAATATTTTACCTTGTCCAGTCCCTTCAGGCCGAGGATGCCTCTGGCCTCCGCGGGGCTGGCCGGTTCGATGCCCAGCGCTTTGGCAATCCGCACGATGTTTGCCACCTGCTCGGCATTGCTCTTGGCCAACTGTCCTTTTTCCAGATACATGCTGTCTTCCAGACCGACGCGAACATTTCCGCCCAACAGCAGGGCGGCCGTGCCCATCTTCATCTGGTATTGACCGGCGGCGCAGACCGACCAGACAAAATCTCCGATGGCTTCCTTCGCCGTTTTGTAGAGGAAGAGCAGATTGTCCATCCTGGCGGGGATTCCTCCCAGGAGTCCCATGACGAACTGCAGGTAAACGGGTTTTTCGATGTGCCCCCCCTCGATCATGTGGGCCAGGTTATTGATCATGGCCACATCGTAGATCTCGATCTCCGGCTTCGTGCCGTGCTCCTTGAAGGTGGCGGCGAACTCCCGCATGCTTTTGAAGGTGTTGGGGAAGATGTAGTCCTCCGTCATGGCCAGAAACGCCGGCTCCCAGGGGAACTTGAAATTGCTGTGCTTGGCGAGGAGCGGGTAAAGGGCCACATTGATGGAGCCGAAATTGAACGATCCCATCTCCGGCGCGAAGGCGGGGATGACGGCCAGGCGCTGTTCCGTGCTCATTCCCAGCCCCCCGCCCGTCGTTATGCAGAGGATGATGTCGCAACGGGACTTGATGTCCGTAATCGCCTCGCGGTAGAGATCGAGGGATGATGAAGGTTGCCCCGTTTCGGGGTTCCGTGCGTGGATATGGGCCACGGCGGCCCCGGCCTCCCAGGCCCGGACCGTATCGTCGGCGATCTGCTTGGGGGTGATGGGCAGGTAAGGGGTCATGGAGGGGGTATGGATGCCCCCGGTAATTGCCGCCGTAAAAATCGCTTTTGACATAAGCTCTCCTTATTCGTTGACAATGGCTACGGGGCGGCACCAGCCGGCGGAGGCCCCTTTGATCTTGACGGGGAAGCAACAGACCGTAAAGCCGTGGGGTCTGCCGATAGCGGCAAGATTGGACAGCTTCTCCATATGACAATATCCCATCTCGATGCCGGCAAAGTGGGCCTCCCAGATGACCTTCGGGTCCCCTTTGTCCTTGAATTCACGGGCCAGGAAAGGCAGGGGACGGTCCCAACTCCAGGCGTCGATGCCTACTACCTTTATGCCTCTCTCCGTCAGGAACAGGGTGCTTTCCCTGGTCATGCCCGGTCCCTTGACGAGATACTCCGCCGTACCCCAGGCGGCGTCGGCGCCCGTCTGAACGAGGACGATATCCAGGGGCTTCAACTCGTAGCCGATCCTGTCCAACTCCTTCTGCACGTCGGCGGCGGTAATCCGCTCCCCGTCGCCCTTATGGCGGAAATCGAGAAGAACGCCGTCATTCATACACCAGTCGAGAGGGACCTCGTCAATGGTAAGGGCCCGCTTCCCCTGATCCTGCGTGGGGTGGTAGTGGTAGGGGGCGTCTAAGTGGGTGCCGCTGTGGGTGGTGAGGTTGATAAATTCCAGCGCCCAGCCGAGGCCGCCGGGGAGCTGCTCCCGCTTGATTCCCGGGAAGAAGTCGAGCATCTGCGTTGCCCCCGCCGTGTGATCGACATAATCGATCCTGGGGATCATCATGGGGGGATCGCAAGGGAGAGACGCCTCGATGGCGATACTCAGATCTATGAATCGTTTGCCCATTTTTTCCTCCTCTCGTTAGAAGTTTACCTTGTCAATTCCCTTGAGCCCCAGGATCTGCCGCGCCTCCGCCGGTGTCGCCGCCTCGACGCCGAGCTCCCGGGCGATGCGGACGATCTTGGCTACCTGCTCGGCGTTGCTTTTTGCCAACTGCCCCTTTTCCAGGAAAAGATTGTCTTCCAGGCCGACCCGGGCGTGTCCCCCCATCATCAGGGAGGTCGTACACAGATTGAACTGGGTCTTGCCGGCGGCGCAGACGGAAAACTGAAAATCACCGATGGCCTTCCGGGCGGTCTCCAGGAGGATAACGAAGTTTTCGATCGTTGCCGGGATGCCGCCGAGGATCCCCATGACAAACTGGAGATAAACGGGTTTCTTCACATGGCCCTTCTCGATGAGAAAGGCGAGGTTGTTGATCATCCCGACGTCGTAGATCTCGAATTCCGGTTTCGTTCCCTGAGCGGCGAATTTTTCCAGAAACTGCCGCATCGTCAGGAAGGTGTTGGGAAAGATGAAGTCCTCCGTGGCGGCCAAATACCCCTTTTCCCAGTCGTGGGTCCACTGCTCGTAGTTGTCGGCGATATGGAAGAGGGCGAAATTGAGGGAGCCGGCGTTGAGGGTAGCCAGTTCGGGCGACAGGCTGGTGACGACGCGGACGCGGTTTTCCACCGGTTCGCCCAGGCGACCGCCCGTTGTGCAGCAGATGACCATATCGCAAAGTTTCTTTACCCCTTCCGCAAAGGTCCGGAAGATTTCCTGGTCGGCGCAGGGAAGGCCGGTTTCGGGATTGCGGACATGGACGTGGGCGACGGCCGCCCCGGCCTCATAAGCCCGTACCGCTTCGTCGATGAGTTGTTCCGGGGTGACGGGCAGATAGGGGGACATGCTGGGGGTGTGGATCGCCCCGGTCAGGGCGGCGGTGATGATTCTTTTTTCCCTCATAACGGCAAAGCTCCTTTCTCACTGAAGGTCTGCAATGGGACGGCGCCGATTTCCAACGGCTGATAGACAGATCCTAAGCGATGCTCAGTCCACCTCCAGGTTCAGCAATTCCTGCAACTGCTCTCCGAATTCTTCCTTGACCGCTTTCTCGAAACGGTAAATCAGCTTGTTTGAATAGATGTCATGACGGATGTAGTTGGTCATGAGTTTTACCACCCCGGGATTGGTCGTCCAGAAGCCGTTCCACTCCCGGTCCGGGGGCCGGCTCATGAAGAGGCCCACGGACTCATCGACCACCATGGTCAATTCCCCGCTGTGTCGATCATACACCGTATCCACCTGGACATGGCGAAAAACCTTGCCAACCTCAATGACTTCCTGTTCGAACTGGATGGAAACAATCGCCACCCCCCGCTGACGGGCGGCGGCGAGGCTTTTTTCCAACAGCCTGCCCTGAGGAGGCCACATGCTTGTCAGGACGGCCTTTTTCGCGCCGTCGATCAAATCCCGGGCCTTGGCGATGAGGACGTCATGATTGGTCAACTGCCAGAGGGTGATATCGACGGCCGGCATGGAGATCTTTTCCAGATTGGCAGCCAGGAGCTGCTCGGTGACCTGGAACTCGTTACTTTTGCGGGTGAGGAATTCCTGGTAAGGCAGGGGGGAATACATCTGCGGATCGGTATTCAGAACGGCCACCAGTCCCTTTTGCACCATCCGGCTCAGGGTTTCGTAAATCTTGGGACCGGGAACTCCGGAACGGCGGCTTATCTCATGGCCGTGGGAGGGGTGTTTCTGCAGGAGGGTTAGATAGGTCTTGGCTTCATAGACCGTCAAGCCCATATTGTTCAGGGCATCCACCGTAGCCTGGAATAAGTCGCGGAATCCTTCTTCCATGTCCACCCCGTCTTGACATAACTACGGAGGTAGTTTAAAGATGCAAAGACTGGTTGTCAAGTTAAAAACCTGTTGAGTCGTGAAAAAACCCGCATGCACCGTGGAGCGCCACAATGCATGAAAATGAAGTTATATTGAATTTATTACTTTATATGCTCTTTTTTCCTTTGTAAGTAATTTGACGCCTGGGCGTCAGGGAGTTGCGCATGAGGAAGTCATTCGGTTCGAAAAGGAGTATCAAGACCGCCTTCATCCTGGGTGCCGGGCTGGGGACGCGCCTGCGACCCCTGACGGACCATTGCCCCAAACCGCTCCTGCCGCTGGGGGGGCGGCCGATAATCACCTACGCCATGGAACATCTCCGGCAGGCGGGAATAGAGAGGTTCATCGTCAACACCCATCATTGCGCCGCTGTCTATGAAGAAGTATTTCCTGGTCGTATCTGGCGAGGCGTGCCCATCGTTTTCCGCCATGAACCGGTGCTGCTCGATACGGGCGGGGGGATAAAAAACATCGAGGACCTCCTCGCCGAAGACGAGCCGTTGCTGGTGTACAACGGTGATATTCTTACCGATATTCCCCTTCAAAATCTCATGGAACGCCACTTTCAGGCCGGGGCGGCCGCCACCCTCGCCCTCCGCTCCGACGGAAATCCCCGGAACGTGAATCTCGATGCGGAAGACTATGTATGCGACCTCCGCCACGTTCTGGGCAATCCCGGAGCCCGGGCCTGTCTGTTCACGGGGCTTTATATCGTCGAAAAATCCCTCCTCGCCGGGATCGCCCCCGGCGTCAAACAGGACATCATCCCGGTGTTCATCGCCATGATCCGGGCGCGACCCCGGGCGGTGGCCGGAGTGATCATCGACGCCGGCCACTGGTCCGACGTCGGTTCACCGGCGATCTACCGCGCCCTTCAGGATGTTTGAATAGCACCGGAAACAATATCCGCCCATTGACCGACGGATATTGTAGAAGCATCCGGCGGTCCGGTCGGGGCGGGGATAAATACCCTTTGACACCCGGGGGCGATCCCCTTATACTTCCGCCACCCATAAGCCTTTATGGAAACGAACCCGCCATGGATGGAGATGTTTTTCCCGGAGCGCCGGGCGGTGAAAAAAAAGCGAAAGACCTTTGTCGTCTGATCATATGAATACTGAACAACGGGAATGGCTTGCCTTTGCCGGCCGGGTCCTCGGCGTTGCCGACGGCATGGAGGGCGTCAAGCTTGCCGCCATCACCAAGGGCGGATCGGACCGGAACTTTTATCGACTGTCGCTCCCTGAAGGGCGGACCTTCCTCTTCATGGCCTACGGGCGTCGCCAGGAGGAAAACGCCTACTGGGCCGATATCGCCGCCTTTATGGCCGGACTTGAGGTGCCGGTTCCCGCCGTTTACGGTCATGACCCGGAACGGGGCTTCATCCTCATGGAGGATCTGGGCGACCGGGATCTGTGGTCCCGCCGCCACGAACCCTGGGCGGTCCGGATCGCCCTTTACCGGCGGGTTTTGAGACGGATCAGCCCCCTTTACACCCGCCCCCTGTTTTCTGAAACGCCGGCGGTGCCCACCGTGCCGGGAGAAAACTATTCCCGCCGGGCTGGCGACGATATGGCGGCGGCGGGGACGATGACGGGTGGAATGGAGTTCCCGCCGCCTCTCCCCCGGACCATGCCCGGCTATGACCGGGAGCTGTACCGCTGGGAACATGACTATTTCCTGGCGGAGTTCGTCCGGGAGGTATGCGGCATCGAACCGGCCGGGCGGGAGGAAGGGGCGCTCCGGGAGGAACTGGAAACCCTGACCACGCGGATGCTGGTGACGGGGCCGGCACTGGTCCACCGGGACCTCCAGTCCCAGAACATCATGCTGCGGGGAGACGAACCGGTTTTCATCGATTTTCAGGGGCTCCGCCGGGGGTCGCTGTTTTACGACCTGGGCTCCCTCCTCTATGACCCCTATGTGCCCTTTACCGCCGGGGAGCGGGAAGAACTCGTCGCTTACGCTCATGGGTTGCTGAGCGCGCGTCCCGATCCGGCCGGCCGCGAGGAGGAGCCGCCCCGTCTCGCCATGAACGGAGAGGCATTCCGGGTGGCGTTTCTGGATGGAAGCGCCCAGCGCCTCATGCAGGCCCTGGGGGCCTTCGGCTTTCTGGGGCTGAAGAAGGGGAAGGAGGCCTTTTTGGGCCACATTCCCCGGGGAGTGGCGAATCTGGAGGACGCGGCGCTGGCCAACCGCCGCTTGCCCCACCTGGCGGAACTGGCGGCCAGGTGCCGGGAGGCCGTCCGGGGACGATATGGAGAGCAAAACCTTTGAAAATATACTTAAAATTGGTAATTCGTCATTCCCGCAAAAGCATAATTTGATGACATCGTAAAAAGCGCAAAAAATGTCCCATTTGGGACGGCATCGTAAAAAGATCCGCAGGCGAGGCGCGCGCATCCTGAGGAATGAGGCGTACTGGGACGTACGTCGCAGTGACGAGGGATGAAGCGCTTTCGAAGCATCCGGACTTCTAAGTAAGTCGCACGTAACTAATTGGATTCTTTAGATACGTGTTTGACGGTTTTGGGCCGGTTTC
>JAKQIZ010000026.1 GCA_029561465.1 Deltaproteobacteria bacterium
TGTATCCATGCGCTACATCTCCTCCCCTAAGAGATTCCTTATGTTGTTCAGTTGGGTCCTGATACTGTTATCATAGACGGTATCCCCTACCCTCACCACGATCCCGCCGAGGAGGGAGGGCTCTTCGATAACGGTCATTTCTACTTTCTTGCTGGTCTGATTTTCGAGTCCTTCCTGTAGCTTGCGCACCAGTTCCGAAGACAGTGGAAACGCGGTCTTGACGCTGGCCCGTACTGTTTTCAGGGCTTCGTCCATCAACTCCCGGTAGCATTCCACAATGTCGGAAAGAATGACGATCCGTTGCTTGTCCGTAAGCAATTTGAGAAAATTGGCCGTTATGCCCGATACAGCGGTCTTTTGCAGAATGCTCTCGACCACGGACTTCTTTTCGGACTGATCGAAGATCGGATTAGCCAGAAACTCCTTAAGATCCTTATTATCACTAATAATCGCCGCAAAGCCGCTCAATTCTTTATAGTACTGTTCAAGCTGCTTCTCCTCCAGGGCAATTTCAAAAAACGCCCGGGCATACCGTTTGGCAATCGTGCTTCCGATCAATGTTTTATCACCACCTTATCCATGTATTCTTTAACCATCTTTTCGTGATCCTGAATCGTGATATTCCGTTTGAGGAGTTCTTCAGCAAGCTGAATGGAGAGCTGTGCCGCTTCGGCCCGCAACTGATTCCGGGCCGTGCTGAATTCCTGTTCCATCCGGGCCTTGGTATCTTCCTCGATTTTGACGGCCGCTTTTTTGGCCTCCTCGATCATCTTCTCTTTTTCCGCCATGCCCTGGACCTTGATCATCTCCGCGATGCCATCGATCTCATCGGTGGCCTTCTCCAACTTGGCGACATACTCCTTGTATTTTCTTTCCGCCTCTTCCTTGGCGGCCTGGGCCTGATTGAGCGATTCCTTGATGTCGTTGCGTCGGCCGGCAAAAAACTCCTTAACCTTCTTGGCCGAAAGCCACCACAGGAAACCGGCGAGGATGATGAAATTAAACATCCGGTAGCCGAAGTCCTTCCAGTCGATGGGATGATGTTCCTCCCCGCCGCCGCCGGCGGCATAGGCGACCGTCCCCGCCACTAAAACCATCGACCCGGCAATCAGGACGGATTTGATCAGTTGCCGACGATTGTCGTTTCTCATTGGAGACTCCTTCCCAATACCTTTTCAGCGATCTCCGCCGATATCTTCTGGGATTGATTTTTCAGGACCTGCCTGGCGCCCTCCACTTCCTGGCTCACCCGGCTCTGAAATTCCGCCAGCATCGCCGGAATCTTGCCACGCTTCTCGTCAATGATGGCCTTAGCGCCGTCCGCGGCTTCCTTAAGGATTTCACTTTTTTTACCCAAAGCCGCCTGTTTGGCCTGACGGAGTTTCTCTTCATACTCCGCCGCCTTCTGTTCGACGGTCAGATTGAGGCGCTTGATTTCATCCTCCGATTCATCGAGGCGCGCCTTCCTCTTGTCGAGAATGGAGAGAATGGGTTTATAAAGCAGATAGTTCAGGATCACGATCAGGACCAGAAAGTTGGCCATCTGGATAAATAGGGTAAGGTTTATATCGACCACTTTTTTACCTCTCGATTATGGCTGTTTCAAAAAAAAACCGGATGCAGAGGGATGCCCTTCCACCCGGTATCTTCGTCAATATTCAGTTTCTACAATAAGCCCGATAACACCAAAACCGCGGTCATGTAAGAATAAATACAAAACCCGAACCTCCCTTGCCAAAAGCGCGGCTTACTAATCATAAGTCGTGTTGCTTGTCAAGCTTTTTTTGGCCAAAGACCGTCCAGGGTCACGATAGCAGGATAAATCTTCGCATGCTGATATTGATCAGCAATCCCATGGACATCATGAGGACGACGACGGAAGATCCCCCATAACTCAAAAATGGCAGGGGAACCCCCACTACGGGCAGAATGCCCAAAACCATCCCGATATTGATAAAAATTCCCCAGAAAATCATGATCGTAATCCCGTAAGCGATGAGGGTCCCCGGCAGGTCTCGGGAGTTCCGGGCAATCTTCAAACCCCAGAGAACAAGGAAGAGGAAAAGAAACACCAGAACCATGCCCCCGGCAAAACCCCATTCTTCGGCAAAGACAGAAAAGACAAAATCCGTCTGCTGTTCCGGGAGGAATTTCAACTGGGTCTGGGTCCCCTTCAGAAAACCCTTGCCGAGCAGGCCTCCCGAACCGACGGCAATCATGGACTGGATAATGTGATAGCCCGCGCCGAGGGGATCGCGCTCCGGATCGAAAAAGGTCAAAATCCGATCTTTTTGATAATCCTTGAGAAAAAGCCAGGCCAGGGGGATAATGAGCAGGCCGGTGATTCCGCTGACAAGCAGATCCTTGATCCGGACGCCCACAAAAAGGATCATGGACAAAAAAATAATCAACAACATCAAGGCCGTGCCCAGATCAGGCTGGCGGACGATGAGGATGAAAGGCGCCAGGACGATCGCCAGCGGCACCAGCAAATCCTTGAGGGCATAAAGAGTTCCATTGACACCATGGACGCTGAAATACCGGGCCAGAGAGAGAATCAAGGTAAGCTTGACCAGTTCCGAGGGCTGAAAGGTAAAGCCCCCCAAGGCAATCCAGCGCTGGGACCCATGGGTCGCATATCCGTAGAATGTTACGAAAAGCAAAAGCAGGATGGCAAAACCGTGGAGGAAATATGCATATTGACTCAACAGCCGATAATCGAGGGTGATGATGACGGCCATGAAAAAAAGACCGATCAGGATCCACTGGATCTGCTTGATATAAAGGGGCAGCTTCGCTGAGGTCAGGCTGAAACCGGTGCTGTAAATGTTCAGGACGCCGATGGTACAAACGGCAAGGGTGATGACGAGTAGTGTCCAGTCAAAGCTCAATAACCACTGTTTATTGAATTTCATCTCGTTTTATCTCACTAATAAATCTGCGGCCGCATACTCACTCATCCTCTTCCCCGCCCTCGTCTTCCCGAGCCGCCTCCAGTTGTTCTGCTTGTTCCGCATCGGGCTGCTTCCTGCCTTCATACCGCGAATCGGTGGGAACCGCCGGGGCAATTTTTGGCGCCGCCCGTTCCTTTTTGAGTTGGAAATAGGCATCGACTATCTTCCGAGCAATGGGAGCAGCCACCGAGCCGCCGTGACCGGCATTCTCCACGATGACCGTCACGGCGATCTCCGGTTGTTTGTGAGGGGCGAAACAGGCAAATAGGGCGTGATCCCGGAAGCGGCCGGAAAGTATCCTCGCCCGCCGCGCCCGATCATCCTGGGGCAATCCCACGACCTGGGCGGTGCCGGTTTTGCCGGCCACGTCCCCCTCCGGACGGCGCAGCGCCCCGCCGGTGCCCCCCGGTTCGTTGACCACCCCCCAGAGTCCCCTCCTGATCATCTCCAGATGCGGCGCCGACAGTGACACGGTGCCGGCCTGCTGTGGGGGGAATTGCTTGACGATCCTTCCGTCCGCCTCCTCGATCTGTTTCACGAGACGGGGATGCCAGAGGATGCCGCCGTTGGCCAGGGCGGCATAGGCGCCGGCAAGCTGGAGCGGCGTTACCAGATCGAAGCCCTGGCCGATGGATATGGGAATGTTCTCCCCGGGTTGCCAGGGCTCTTTGAATCTTTTCAATTTCCATTCTCTGGTGGGCACCAGTCCCGGCTTTTCCCGGGGCAAATCGATGCCGGTACGGACCCCGAAGCCGAAAGAACGGGCGTATTCGGCCAGCTTATCCACGCCGAGGGCCTTGCCGAGGTTGTAGAAATAGACGTCGCAGGATTCCACGAGGGCCCGATGCAGGTTCACCCAGCCGTGGCCATGACGCTGCCAGCAGCGGTACGATCGATTCCCGAGGGAAAAAGAACCGTTGCAGTAAAAGCGCGTCTCCGGCGTGATCAAACCTTCCGAGAGGGCCGCCGCCGCCGTCACTATCTTGTATGTCGATCCGGGGGGATACTGTCCGGAGACGGCCCGGTTTTCCATGGGATGTCGGGGATCCCGGGCCAGTTTGTCCCAGTCCCGCTGCGAAATTCCGCCGTGGAACAGGTTGGGGTCGAAAGACGGGGAACTGATCAGGACCAGGACGGAACCGTCCCGGGTGTCCAGAACCACCGCCGCCCCGCTTCTTCCCTCCAGGGCATTCGCCGCCACGGTCTGGAGGTCGAAATCTATGGTCAATACCGCATTCAATCCGGATACCGGCACCACACTCCCCAGGGATTTGATCACCCGGCCGGTGACATTCACCTCCACCTGCTCGGCCCCCGGCCTCCCGGTCAGATAGGGATCCAGGAGCTTCTCCAACCCGGCCTTGCCGATAATGTCTCCTGGTCCGATCTCGTCACTTTCCCATTCTTCCAACTCCTCTCTGCTGATCTCGCCGGTATAACCGATGATGTGCGAGATGATATCACCACCGAGATATTTTCTCACCGGTACCACTTCCACCACCACTCCGGGCAGATCAAGGGCGTGGGTTTCCACGAGGGCGATCTTTTCCAGGTTAATGTTTCTTTCCAGTCGGACCGGGACAAAAGGTTTGGTTTTCCCCAGGGCTAGCAAATCCGCCGACAGGGTCAGCCCCCGCTTGGCATAGACGCCGGCCACGGCGGAGGTAATCTGACTGATGTCCATGATCCGGCTCGGTACATAAATCAGGTCGAAAGCGGGCTGATTATCCACCAGCACCTGGCGCCGGGAATCCATGATCAATCCTCGGAAGGGCTTGAGCTTGCGCAGGCGGACGCTGTTGCTTTCGGAACGTAGTTTGTATTCGTCGCCCTTGATCACCTGCAGATAGGCCATTCTGACGATCAGGACGGCAAAGGCGATCAGGACCAGGGCGAAGAGCCGCCGGAAGCGCAACCGGTAGTCGGATGCATCATGGCCGCTCAAACGACCGGACATACCCATCATGAAGCCAACCTATACGGTGGAATATTTTAAACAGAAACGGGCTGAGCATACTTACCAGCGCCAATTGGGGGAGGAAGAACCGGACCAGGTCGTAAAAGACATTCGTGCCGTAGAGCATCCGATTCAGGACCAGGAGCAGCAACCCTTCCACAAGACCGCAAACCAGGGTAAGGAAGATCAAAAAAGGGGCGTTTTCCACATAGACATGGACTGACAGTAGGTAAACCATAAAATACACCATGGTATAGACAAAGGCGTAAGACCCGGACCCGGCACCCGTAATGCAATCCATCATCAAACCGAGGATCAAAGCCAGGATGGCGCCCCGAAGGACTTTCATCCGCAGACCCGCGTAGATGACCAGGACCAGGGATATTTCGACGGCGATGGAATGGAAAAACACCGCTCCCAAAACGGCGTGCTGGAACACTACCACAATCATCAAAAACCAGGGCACGACGAGGTAAAAGATCATTTTTTCATGACCTCGGGAACTACAAGCACAAGTGCCTCTTCCATCCTGGTGAAGTCAACCGCCGGGGCCACCTCGATGGTCTGAAACAGCCCGGGTGCCTTCTTGCCCGCCCGGATGACGGTTCCCAACAGCAATCCCTTGGGAAAGATCTCCGTCATTCCCGAGGAGACCACCAAATCCCCTTCTTTAACCTCTTCTGTTTTGGCGATGTACTTCAACGTGCAGCGCATTGCCCCCGTTCCCTGTAAGATACCCTGCACCCGGCTGCCCTGGATCATGGCGTCGATATTGCTGTTACCGTCACTGATCAGGAGAACCCGCGAGACGTGCCAGGAGGTCTCGATGATCCTTCCCAGGACCCCCTGGTCGTTGATTACGGGGAGGCCGTTCCGGATACCGTGCGCGGAACCTTTGTTGATGAGGATCGTCTTGAGCAGAGATTTCTGGTCGATACCGATAATCCGGGCTGGCAGGGCTTCATATTCGCTCCGTTCCTTCAGGGCCAGGAGTTTTTGCAGCCGCTTCCCTTCCAGATAACCTTCCTCATATTGGAGCAACTGATTCTTCAACCGGTCGTTTTCATTCTTCAGCCGCCGGTTTTCCTCGCCCGTGCCCACCAAAAACAGGTATCGGGACCAGATCTCGGCAATTCCATCCAGCGGCGCCCGGAGGATGCGTTCCATCGGCGCGGCCACATCTAGGATGATCTTCCTCGGAAGTCCGGTATCATATGAGCCTTTCGCGCTGATCAGGAGAATAACTACAGAAATGGCGACGACGGCGATGATTACGGTCATGAACCGGTATTTTTTCGGAATCGGCATCTTTCTGAAAACTCGCGGCTCATTTATCGGACCGGGGCGGCCGGCCGGGGCGGCCATTCGTCAAGGTGATGGTCGGGGGAACACGGTTCCCGTCACCACCCGCAAACAACTGCATGAACAATGCACACATATTATTGATGAGGCGGATCGGCGGATGACGCCACCTCCGGGGTCGGCAGCGATCCGCCAGCGGCAACCTGACGGCCTGCCCGGACATTATATCTGCAGGGTGACCTCCTTCAACACGTCCAACTGGTCGAGGGCCATTCCGGCGCCACGGGCCACGGTAGAGAGGGGATCATCGGCGATGGTCACGGGCAGTCCCGTTTCCTCCCGGATCAGGACATCGAGATTTCTCAGGAGGGCGCCGCCACCGGTGAGCATGATACCCCGGTCCACGATGTCGCCGGCCAGCTCCGGCGGGGCATTTTCCAGGGCATCCTTGACGGTGTCCACAATGAGGCTGATCGGTTCCGCAATGGCCTCGCGCACCTCTTCCGAATTTATCTCGATGATCTTCGGAATCCCGGAGATCAGATCCCGCCCCTTCACTTCGACGGTCCGGATTTCTTTGTCCGGATAGGCGCAACCGATGGTCGTCTTGATGATTTCTCCCGTCCGTTCACCTACCAGGAGGCTGTACTTTCTCTTCATGTACTGGACGATCTCCTCGTCGATCTTGTCACCGGCAACGCGGAGCGATTTCGCATACACGATGCCCGAAAGAGAGATGACCGCCACTTCGGTCGTGCCGCCGCCGATATCTACGACCATGGAACTCGTCGGTTCGGTGATCGGCAGGCCCGCCCCGAGAGCCGCCGCCATCGGCTCCTCGATAAGATATATTTCCCGGGCGCCGGCGGACTCCACGGTTTCCCGAACCGCCCGCTTCTCCACCTGGGTGATGCCCGATGGCACGGAGACAATGATCCGGGGCCGCACCAGGGTGCGGCG
>JAKQIZ010000030.1 GCA_029561465.1 Deltaproteobacteria bacterium
TGTGCTGAGTCCGGTCTGCCCTTCCTTCAGCAGCAGGTGCCAGCGTTCGTTGGTCGTCTTGGCATCACCCATCCCGGAGAACATCCGGAAGGTCCAGTATTTTCCGCGATAACCCGTGGGCTGGTTGCCTCTCAGATACGGAAACTGGCCCGGATAACCGATGTCCCGTTCGAAATCCATCTGCTCGATTTCCTCTGGACCGTAGAGACGCCTGATTTCCAGATCGGACACGGTGGACCAGCGCGGTTTCTGATCGGGATTCTTGGCGACGACCCTGCGGACCTCGTCCTCCCACTTCTGCCTCATCGTACTGGATTTTTCCAGCACCTCCGCTGCAAAGTACATAAAAACACCTCCTTTTTCACACTTCAAAGAGTTTCCGGGGGCTGATCGTCAGGATTTCGTTGCCCCCCTCCCCGATCAGGATCATGTCCTCCAGTTTGACCACCCCCAGTCGCTCGTCCAGCATATGTAGATCCAGGGCGATGACATAGCCTTCCCCCACCGGGGAATTGTCATATTCGGAGGGGATGGGAGGTTCGTTTAACTCCAGGCCGATGCCGTGGCCGATCAACCGGGAGTGACGGCCGCCGCCGAAGTGCTGGAATTCCTCCTGCCTTCCCAGGGCGGCGGCTTTTTCCACTGCGAGGCGGTAGATGTCCCGGCAGGAGATGCCGGGCCGGATGCAGGCGATGAGATGATCGGCGATGATCTGCAAGTCATCGTAAAGAGAGAGAGTTTCTTTTTTTGCCTTCCCCGTGCAGTAGGTCCGGGTCTGATCGGCATGGTAGCCCTGGACGAGGACGGGTATGTCCACCATGACGATGTCGCCGACACCGATTTCCCGCCGGGAGGGGCCCGCCGGGACGGCGGGGCTCAGTCCCACGCCGGTGATGGTGTAAACAACGCCGCTGTTCCGGAGCAGGTTGGGACCGGAGCCGATGGGGCCGCGGCTCATGAAGAAATCCGGCTGGCGGATGAAGAAAACGCCCTCATGGCCCGCCAGGCGATGGGCGTTTTCCACGGCAGCGGCCAGTTCCAACTCTGTGACGCTGGCCCGCAGGGTCGCCAGGACCGCCTCATGACCGGCATGGATGGTCCGGCATGCCTCCCGGAGCAGCGCCACTTCTTCGGCGTCTTTGACCTGACGCTGGGCGAGGAGAAGCGGCGAGATGTTGGCGAAGGTGTAACCGCGGAAAAGCTCGCCGATAGACAGGTATTGCGTTGCGGTGAGGATGTCCGTCTCGATGCCGATCCTTCCGCCGCCGGGCGGCAGTTTCGCCTTCAGAGAGGCCGCTATCTTCTCGAGGCTTCTCTCCTCCTGCACCCTCTCCGGCGGGATGAACACCTCCCGGCGGGCGAAATCCATGCCGCTCCGGACATAAAGCATGTAATCGTCCGGCAATACGACGAGCCAGGCGGGCTGGGCGGTGCCGGTATAGTAAAGGATGTTGCGGGAATAGGTAATCAGGGCACCTCCCCATCCCTGGACGGTGAGTTGCCGCTGCAGGACCGTAATTCTTGTCGTTGCCTTCATGATTGTTTTCCTCCCTGTTGGCGAGATCCGGCGGTCGATTTTGGGAGCGATGATAACACCGTGCCGTTTTCAGCCTGCCGGCGGTTAATTTTTATTAGTGAAGTTAACAGGCGGACAAGATACGTGAATATTAGCTCGCCGGCGCTGTTGCCGGTGCATTCTTAGGGGATGGGTGCCTCAAAAACGGGGGATAGGTAAGTCCGCAGGTTATTGTTCCCAGTCCCGTCCGACTTTTTTATGCAAAAAAGTCAATATCTTGTCCGCGCAGGCGGGGGGAATCCCGCATATCCCCCGTTCGTAGCGCGACAGGGTTTGGCGGGAGATCCCGACGGCCCGGGACAGGTCTTCCTGGCGAAGATAGAAGCGGGCGCGTAGCCTTTTCAAGACCATAGGATCGGCCCACAGGGCGGCGACGTCCCGGGGAACCTCCTCGCGATCCCGGAACTCCTGCGAGCGGAATGGGAACC
Organism: Deltaproteobacteria bacterium; assembly: GCA_029561465.1. Classification (GTDB taxonomy): domain Bacteria; phylum Desulfobacterota; class Syntrophia; order Syntrophales; family UBA8958; genus UBA8958. The sequence goes on from JAKQIZ010000030.1 coordinate 2,005, forward strand.
GACGGTCTGATCTGGACGGCTTCCTTTCGTGAAACCGCGGCGCCGGTTTCCACAATCGCTCGGAAAGCCGGACGGTAATCGGGTCTTCCAGCCACGCCTGCATGTATCCCCGTGTCCGGCTTACGGGTTCCCGCAGATCATCGTCGGCAATGACCCCGATTTCCCGCAGACGTTCGTGGGCCTTGAAGAAGGCATCGACGGTGTAGCCGGGATTGCGCCCATGCACGTCATCACCGCAGAAGTCGAGGATCGTTCGGGGGGTGGCGCGGGGCAGTCCGCCTTTTTTCCCGGCAATGGTGCCGATGAGGGTCCAGTATGTCCCTACCTTTTTGGTAAAGACTTCATGATAAGGGCTCAGATGGAGAAGGGAACGGCTGTAATAGCCGATCCAGAACAAACCCGCGGCGTCGAGGAAATGCGACAGGGCCTGCCCGCAGCGGAAGCGGAAGGCCGTCCCGGGACGGTCCTGCTGCTCATATTCCACGTCCAGGATATCGAGCAGCCGGTCCGGCCGTTCTTTGCCGAAGGCCACGCCGCCGCCGGTCCGGTAATCCTTCCAGGTCATGGACAGGCGCAGGTCGGCAATGCGCAGCACCTCTTCCTTGAGAGCGGCGTATAGGTTTTGCGAGCGCCCCCGGCGGAGGTGGACATCCCGCATCGCCGCCATTTCTTCGAGGGTGATCCGGGCGATCCCGGTTCGCGGATCGGCGAGCCGGGCGACGTAGGACATGAGGATGAGAAGCACGTCGGCGGTCTCCACGGAGAGGTTCCGCACCTTGTCCCGCAGGCTGCCGGCATAGATGAAGCCGAGGCGCGGGGTGTAATACATGGCGATGGTCGGATGAAAACGGCGGGAATAATCGGGTGGTGGCTCGCAGAAAAAGGTGATGTCCCCCGCTTTGGTGACATATGAATAGAAGGGACGGCCGTTGCGGTCCGCCTGCCATTTCAGTTTCGGGCCGCCGGCATAAATGGCCCGCAGGGCGGAGTGGATGACCGGACTGACGGGAAAAGGGATCTTTTCCTTGTGGCCGTGAAGCAGGGCACCGGCGTCCGGGGTGGAATATCCCGGAAGACGGTTCCCGCCAGATGCCGGAAATGATGTCCTGGCCGTCATGCCCTGCCCCCCTGCCTTTTGCCCGGCTTGCGGTCCCCGCTGCTCCGGATGGAGTTCGGTGCCGCCTGCCGCTGTCGCGATGGCGTCAGATGACCTTCATCGCCGTGTTTTCTTACTTTTTCATCACCGGAGATTAATAATTTGCATGTTAGGGCGATTGTCGGGGGAAGTCAACGAGGAAAAAAGAGATTTTGGGCGCGGACCTACAACCGATCCAGGATGGCCAGGGCCACCTCCTTGGCGGTAGGGCCCACCTCCAGGGTCGGACCGACGCAGGAGGGGCAGCCGTGGGTGCAGGGGCAGCTCCGGAGGAGGTGGCGGACGGCGGCGAGCAGGTCTTCGTGCTGGCCGTAAAGGAGCTCGGAAAAGCCTATCCCCCCCGGGTAGGCATCGAAGATAAAGATCGTCGGGTCGTAGGCGTCGAGGCGCGCTGCTTCGCTGCCGCCGGGGGGGCCGGCGAAGCCCGCCGTGCCGTTTCCTGGTGCCGGTCCGGCCGCCGCCGCACCCGTGAAATTCGTAATCTCCCGTAATTCCTTGCCTTTTTTCACGAACCACTCCCCGCTCTTGTCGCCGATGGCCCGGTCGAGGTCGTGTAGATCCGCCATGAGGCGCATGGCGGCCAGGTGATGGAGGCTGTAAGCCAGGCCCCCCAGGCCGTCGATGATCTCCGCCTGGTTGTGGGGCAGGACCAGAAGGACATCCTTAGGGATGGTGAACCAGTAGCTGGTGGTATGCATGTCCTTCTCCGGCAGGGCGACGTCGCCGTAGCCGAGATTCTCCGCCGTGTAGAACTTAATCTTCTTGAAGCCCACGACCTTGCGGACCACCTGGACCTCCCCGTGCTCCACGATCGCCGGTCCGGGACGGCGCCCGGCGAAGGAGTCGATGACCCGGACGTTGGTGTAGGTCATGGCGTCGGTGTAGTAGTCCACATCGACCTTGCGGACATAGGCGGTCTTCCGCTCCAGATCGAGCTTATCCACATGATATTGCTGTGATTCCACCATGTAGATCGCCTCGTCGTGGACGGTGGTGAAGGCGCTGTCCCAATCGACCTCGGCGATGACCCGTGGCTTGCCGGCGTCAGTGGCGTTCACCACGACGACGTTCTCCGGGTTGATGCTCCGGAGGCTCACCTCATCGGCGGGATAGCTCTCTGCCATCCAGTGCCACCGTCCCTCGACCTGGTGGAGGACGCCCTTTTCCTCGAGATAATCCAGCAGTTCTTCCAGATTCTCCTTCCCGAAGCGCTCCCCCCGCTCGAAGGGTAGCTCGAAGGCGGCGCTCTTCAGGTGATGGAGGAGGATGAGGAGGTTATCCGGATTGATCCGACAGTGCTCCGGGGAGCGGGAAAAGAAGTATTCGGGATGCTCGACGAGGAATTGATCCATGGGGCTGCTCCGGGCGATAAGCAGCGCCAGGCTCTGGCCCTGCCGCCGCCCCGCCCGTCCGGCCTGCTGCCAGGCGCTGGCGATGGAGCCTGGATAGCCGCACATGACGCAGGCCTCCAGGTCGCCGATGTCTATGCCCAGCTCCAGGGCGTTGGTGGTCACCACCCCGAGGATGTCCCCTTTGCGGAGCCCCGCCTCGATCTCCCGGCGGAGGTTGGGGAGATAGCCGCCCCGGTAGCCGGCGACGGACCGGGGATCCACGGGTTTCCCCTTGACGAAGAGATCCTTGAGATATTTCGTCAGGATCTCGACGTTCAGGCGGCTCGTGGCAAAGACGATGGTCTGGATTTTGTTTTCTATCAATTCCGCCGCCACGATCCGGGCCGGCGTCAGGGCCGACTGGCGGATCCCCAACTCTCGGTTGACGATGGGGGGATTGTAGAGGATGAAGGTCTTGCCTGCCGCCGGGGCGCCGCTGTCCGCAATGAGGGCCACCGGCCGCTCCAGGATCGCCTCGGCATGCTCCTGGGGATTGGCGACGGTGGCGGAGCAGCAGATGAAAACGGGGTTCTGCCCATAGAACCGGCAGATCCGCACCAGCCGCCGGATGACGTTGGCCAGGTGGGAGCCGAAGACCCCCCGATAGACATGGAGCTCGTCGATAACGACGTATTTCAGATTGGCGAATAATTTCTGCCACTTGGTATGGTGGGGGAGGATGCCGGCGTGGAGCATGTCGGGATTGGTGACCACTACGTGACCCTGGCGGCGGATGGCCTGCCGGGCGTCGTCAGGGGTGTCGCCGTCGTAGGTGTAGGTCTTGATGTCCGCCTTGAGATCGCCGATGAGGACGTGGACCTCGTGCATCTGATCCTGGGCCAGGGCCTTGGTGGGAAAAATATAGAGGGCCCGTGTCTCCGGCTCTTCAAGAATCCGCTGCAATACCGGGAGGTTGTAGCAGAGGGTCTTGCCGCTCGCCGTGGGCGTCACCAGAACGACGTCCCGGCCGGAGCGCACCAGTTTCACGGCCTCGCCCTGGTGGCTGTAGAGCCGCCCGATCCCCCGGTTGGCGAAGACCTCCCGGAGGCGGGGATGGAGCCAGACGGGGAAATCCACATACCGGCCCTCCCGGGGCGGGATCTTCCGGAGCGCCCGGACATTGTCCAGGAACCGTTTATTCTTCTCCAGCCGCGCCAGCCATTCCGCCAGGGTCAGCTTCGCCATCGTCCCTTCTCCCACAATATCGGCAGCTACAGTTAACCTGTCTGAAGGATCATTTTTGTTATCATTTTAGTTCCCGCCGCCAGCGCCGCATCCACCGGCAATTCGGAAACCTATCTATCACGGAAGCAAAGCCAAAGTCAAAAACTGGTCCCTGAACGGTGCCTCCTTCTCGAATGGCATAGCCTTCCAAAGGATACCGTGTCCTTTTCGCGACCATAAACAGGAAAGCGCCGTTCCGGCCCATGCCGATCGGATTTCCTCCCGGAGGTGGGGATAGGCAATATATTCAGGCTTGCATCTCCGCCTGGAGTCGCTCCAGATCCTGGCGCGGGAAATGATAGGCGGCCCGGCAGAATTCGCAGGTTACGGCGGCTTCTCCGGTATCGGCGATGAGGGCGGAAATCTCCTGGGGTCCCAGGGAGATGAGGACCCGCTCGATCCGGTCTCGACTACACGTACACCGGAGGGCGAGGGCCTTTTTCTCCAGGATGCGATAGGGGATATCCCCGTAGATGGTCGCCAGGATTGTCTCGGGAGTGCGGCCGTTTCGGAGCATCCGGGTGACGGGGCCCAGCCCGCCGATCCGCTCGACAAGGCGATCCACCCGCGCGGCGTCGGGCGGGGGCAGGGTCTGGATCAGGAATCCCCCGGCGGTGCTGACGGCGCCGGTCGGATCGACATGGACGCCCAGGGCCATGGCCGTGGGAATCTGCTCCGACTCAGTGAAATAATGGGCCAGATCCGTGGCAATCTCCCCGGTCCGGAGCCGGACGATGCCGCTGTAGGGTTCCTTGGCCCCCAGGTCCTTCATGACGGTGAGAAATCCTTCCTTACCCACGGCACCGGCGACGTCGATCTTTTCCCCCCGGGGCGGCAGTTCGACAAAGGGATCGCCTACGAATCCCCTGAGCGCGCCGTTGCTGTCCGCCTCGACGAGGATCTTCTTCAGAGGCCCGTTGCCTTCGATCTTGATGGCCAGCCGCTGATCCCGCTTCAGAAGGGAGGCCATGAGCGCCCCTCCTGTCAACGTCCTGCCCAGGGCAGCGGCCGCCGTTTCCGAGGCGCAGTGCAACCGCCGGGCCTCCTCCACCAGGGCCGTCGTGTCGCAGGCCAGCCCGAGAATGCCGCCGTCATCGCTGATAACGCGAAGCAGATAGTTGTCTTTCTGAAGGGTTTCCATACCGGTTTCTTTTCCTTTTTCCTGCCGGGCAGATACCTATAGAATGAATACGCGGATTTTTCAACTGTTTCAATGTTCCATGCCGCCTGTAAAAAACTCGACGCGCTGATGTTGCCTCCGGCCGTTCCTTATACAAGGTTTTAATGAAGAATAAATCATAGACTTATCTGGTGGATTGATGTACTAAACAGATAATAAGGATTTTATATCGGTCAATATTACCTTTTTTGCTGCAGGTTAATTTCCCGGCATGCAAGAAAAACGACGAAGCAACGGCATACTATTCCTCATCTTCCTGCTGGTTCTCCTTTTCCCGGGATTTTCCGCGCCGGCCGCGGAAAGGAAAACCCTTCCCGAGGGGAAGGATGCCGGCTCCCACATCCTGATCATCACCTCCCAGCCCTACGTGACCAAGTGGTTCATCTCCCTGGATCACGCCTTCTCCGAAAGTATCCACAAGGTTCTTTCCGCGCCGGCCAAGGTGAGTTATGAGTATATGGACGGCAAGAAACTTGCCGATCCGCGTTTTCTGGCCACCATGTCCCATGAGTTGCGGACGCCCCTGAATTCCATCATCGGCTTTACCGGAATCCTCCTCCAGGGCCTGGTGGGACCGCTCAATGATGAACAGCGCAAGCAGCTCCAATGGGTGCGCACCAGCGCCAACCATCTCCTGGCGCTCATCAGCGATATCCTGGACATCTCGAAGATCGAGGCGGGCAAGCTCCAGCTCTCCCGGGAGACCTTCGATCTGCGGGCGGCCATCGACAAGATCGTGCAGACGTTCCGGCCCCTGACGGAAAAGAAGGGCCTGCGCCTTGAGGCCGCCATCGCCCCGGAGGAGGGGGAGCTGTATAGCGATGCGCGCCGGGTGGAACAGATAAATTTTAACTTGTTGAGAAATGCCGCAAAATTTACGGATGCGGGAAGCATTACCGTATCCTGTACGACCGAGGATGGCAAATACCTGATTCGGGTGGCCGACACCGGCATCGGCGTCAAAAAGGACCAGATCGACGAGATGTTCAAACCGTTCCGCCATATAGACACCGGGTTGAGCCGCAAATATGAAGGTACCGGCCTGAGGCTGTCCATCTGCAAGAAGCTGTTGGAACTCCTGGGCGGAGAGATCGGGGTGGAAAGCGAGTGGCAGCGGGGAACGATTGTTACCGTATCCATCCCGGTGGAAAGGAGACCGACATGAAAGGCAGGATTCTGGTAATCGAGGACAATGAACAGAACCTCTATCTCGTCAAGTTCATTCTGGAAAATAATGGCTACGAGGTGTGCGAGGCCCGAGACGGCCGGGAAGGGATTGAAATGGCCGAAAAGATAAAGCCGGATCTGATCCTCCTGGACATCCAGCTTCCCGTCATGGACGGCTATGCCGTGGCCCGGACGCTCAGGACCAAGCCGGATCTGGCAAAGGTCCCGATTGTGGCGGTCACCTCGTATGCGATGGCCGGGGATCGGGAGAAGGCTATCGCGGCGGGCTGCAACGGCTATATCGAGAAACCGATCAATCCCGACATCTTTATGCAACAGGTAGAACAACAGCTATGCCTCCGGGCGGACGGCGGGGAAGGGAAGTGACCAACTTATGGACCGGATGCTAATCGTCGACGACAATGCGGAAGGTCTCTATTTGCTCGACTCTACTTGCTGAAAACGCATAGTTTTGAGATCATGAAGGCGGAAAACGGCGCCGACGCCCTGGAGATCGCCCGCCAATCGCCGCCGGACCTCATTGTCAGTGACATCCTCATACCCATTATGGACGGTTATGCCCTCTGCCGCCGCTGCAAGACGGATGATCGCCTGCATAGCGTTCCCTTTGTATTTTACACGGCCACCTATAACCCAGCAGGAGGATCAGGCGCTCGGTTTGGATCTCGGCGCCGACCGCTTCCTCCTCAAGCCCCAGGAACCGGAGGTCCTGATAGGCATCTTCCAGGAATTGTTGAACAAAAAGCGCCGGGCGGAAGCACCGGTGCTAGCATCCCTGGAGGAGGAGATGGAATTTCTCCGCCGCCACAACGAAGCCCTGGGCCGCAAACTGGAGAAGAAGATTCTGGATCTCGAAGCCGTGTATGAGCAACTGCGGACCCAGGAGGAGACGCTGCGGAAGGAGGACGAGTTTCTGGCCCGTGTCATCGAGAACATCCCCGACATGATCTTTGTCAAGGACGCAAAAACCCTGAACTTTGTCCGGTTCAACCGGGCCGGGGAGAAACTGCTGGGTGTGCGCCGGGAGGATATGATCGGCAAAAACGATTACGATTTTTTCCCCAGAGAGCAGGTGGATTTCTTTACCGCCAAAGACCGGGAGACCCTCGCCGGGAAGAAACTGGTGGACATTCGCGACGAGTCCATCGAGACCCGGGATCTGGGAACGCGGATCCTCCATACGAAGAAGATCCCCATCCTGGATGAAAAGGTGGGAAGCGCTTTATCTTCTGGGGATATCGGAGGACGTCACCGAGCTTAGGGCAGCCGAAAAGAGATGGATCGCCAGATCTATGAAAACGCCGTCGAGGGCGTCCAGGACGGGATCTTCCAGTCCACGCCGGCGGGGGCCATTATCATGGCCAACCCCGCCATGGCTCGAAACCTGGGCTATGCGTCTCCGGAGGAACTGATGGCCGAGATGACCGATGTGGCTTCCCAGCTCTATGTCCGCCCGGAGGACCGGGAGAAGATCCTGCGTCTCATCGATAGGCATGGTTTTGTCAAAGATTACGAAGTTCAGCAGCGCCGGAAAGACGGTGCCGTTTTCTGGATATCGCTTTCCTTCCAGGCCGTCCGGGACGAGGAGGACAACATCCTCTATTACGAAGGCATGAGCCTGGACACAACCGATGGCAAGCTGAGCATGGAGCGCATCGTCAAATCATTGAAAGCGACGGTGCAGGCATTGGCCGTGGCGGTGGAAACAAGGGATCCTTGCACGGCTGGTCATCAGCGCCGCGTCGCCGAACTGGCCGGTGCCATTGCCCAAGAGATGAAAATGGACGGCGATCAAAAAAGCGGCATCCGCATGGCCAGTCTCATTCACGATCTTGGTAAGATATCTGTTCCGGCGGAGATCCTCAGCATGCCGAGAAAGCTGTCGGAAATCGAGTTCAGTCTCGTGAAGACCAATGCCCGTTCCGGCTTCGAGATCCTAAAGGATATCGATTTTCCCTGGCCCATAGCGGAGATCGTCCTCCAGCATCACGAACGCATGAACGGCTCGGGGTATCCCCGTGGCCTGAAAGGAGATAAACTGCTTATCGAGGCGAAGATTCTCATGGTGGCCGACGTGGTGGAATCTATGATCTCTTACCGTCCCTACCGTCCGGCACTGACCCTGGCGGAGATCGAAGAGAACCAGGGCCTCCTTTACGATCCCGAGGTCGTGGATGCCTGCCTGCGCCTGTTCAGGGGAAAGGGTTTCCGGTTGGCGGTTTGATTGTTTGCGAAAGTAATATCACACCTGCCGTCGGCTAGGCTAAGGATAACCGGACGGACAGTAAATATATTTCCGTAGTTTATGATTGACAAACGCTGGACCCATATATAGGTTAGCGATCCGATAAGATTTTACAAGGAGGAGCAAAATGTTTCAAGTGACTGAAAAAGCGATGGAAGTCATCAAGGAATTCCTGCAGAACAAGGCTATCCAAACGATCCGGATCATGATGACAGCCGGTTGAGGCGGCCCCAATCTGGGGATGGCTCTGGATGAGCCAAAAGACACCGATGAAGTGATACAGGATAACGGCTTGACCTTCCTGATCGACAAGTCCCTTTACGAAGAGGTACAGCCGATCACCGTAGATTTCATTACCGGGGCCATGGGATCAGGATTCAAGCTGACCTCCAGTCTGGCCTCGGCCGGCGGCGGATGTGGTTCCTGCTCCGCCTGCTGAGTCGGGGTGGCATGGGCTGAAACAAGTTTAAACACAGGCCCCGACTTGTAGCCAGGGCCTTTTTCCGTAGGAAGGATGGCAAGGTTCTTTTCACCATTGCCTACGGTACGACGAGGAAGATGAGTGATAATTCCCTGCCTGGGATCCACATATTTACGGGTTGCGAACCGAGGAAGATAGATGATAGGGGCGGCAACCCCCGGTGGGAGGATCTGAATTCCGAAGAACTTCAAATCCTTGTGGAAGATTATCTGGTGGCGGGACATTGCGGTGAAGCGATCGAAATCTTACGGCGGCTGGTGGCTCGCCATCCCGGCGAGGACTCCTTTGTCCTGAAGCTAGCCTGGGCCTATCACGACGGCGGGTTTCTCGATGAGGCGGTGGCCTGCTTTGAAGCCCTGCTGGAAAAGGAGCTTCAGCGCCGGATATTTACCGGCTTTGCCTTTGACGAACTGGTGCGGATCTACAAGCGGGAAGGACGCTATGGCAATCTCGTGGCAATCTGCGAGCGTGCCATGGCCGCCCAGCCGGAAGACTACGCCCTGATGGGGGACCTGGGAGAGGCCTATCTGAAGACCGGGGATGTTGCCAAGGCCGTGGCGGTCTTTCGCCGGATGACGGAGCTGGAGCCCGAAGATGCCATGGCCTGCTGCCGGTTGGGAAACGCCTTGGCGGCGGGAGAGGAATTCGACGCCGCGGAAGCGGCCTATCGGAGGGCCGGAGAGATTGAACCGCTTTCAGCGGCCGCTTATTATGGTCGCTTGGCGGTGGTTTACCGCGATGCGGGTCATATCGAGGCGGCGGTCCGGATGGCGGCGCTGTGCATCCGGGAAGACGCCGCCGAACCGGCCCACCACTTGCTTGCCGGCGAGCTGCTCCTTGCCCGGGGCGACATCGAGGCGGCGGTGGCCGCCTATGAAACGGCCATGGCGCTCCGGCCGGAATTCACCGCTGCGTACTGCAACCGCCTCGGCAATGCCCTGGCCCTGGCCAACCACCATGAAAAAGCCGTGGCGGCCTTTCAGAAGGCCGTCACGGCGGAACCGCAAAATCCTTTTTATCTCCTATACCTTGCCGATGCCCAACGGGCCCTGGAGGAGAAAGATAACGCCCGGGCGGATTCCTCTACCTAAGCAAAACAATCCTCAAGCTTTACCCATCTTTTTCAAGGTTTCCCGGAAAACGTGGTAAAAGGCGGTGTTGTCGGCGAAAGCCCGTTTGAAAATCGCCGCGAAATCGTCAATGTTCTTTAAATTGACGACTAGGTTGACGCTTTTGTTGAAGGCCGCCATGTTGTCCGAGGAGCGGTACCTGTCCGTGAGCAGGACCAGGAAGGACCGGCGCCTCGTAGTCATGGGCAGGGCCTCGTAATACACGAGAATGTCGTTGGCGTCGGGATTGTCCGTGTCGAAGCGTTCATTGACGACCACGACGTCGTAAACGTGAAAACGGGTCTTTTTCAAGGCGTCCCGGGCGTTGGCCGCCTCGCTGGTCCGGTATCCCGTCGCCTTCATGGCGGCAACGATCTTTTCCCGCACTGACCCGTCCGCTTCACAGATCAGGGCGGTTTGCTCCCCCTCCTCCACGAAGTCGAAGGGCATGTCCGAGGCATTATAATCCGCCGCGGCCACATCTTTCGCCAAAGTCTTCTGCTCTTCCATTGGTTTTGTCCGTCCCCCTTAGAAAGAATCGCGAGTATAGATAAGTCCTTTCGCCTGCCAGGATCTTGCCCGGTTGTTCGCCGGCGGATATTCGCTACGTTGCGATTACGGCCATTTAGGTTTCGGCTTTCCGTAGTCCTTGTCGATGGAAAGCTTGCCGAGTTCCGTGGTCGCCTCACCTTTGGTGCTTTTCACGGAATCGATGCCCCGGCCGACGATACCCTTGTTGGAGGCATAGGCCCGGGCGGTTTCTTCGGTGATCAGGCCTTTCTCGTAAAGCTCCACTATGTAGTCGTCGAAGGTGATCATCCCGAAGGCCTTGCTGGCCTGTATTATTTCATAGAAGGTTTTTCCCTCCGATTCGCCGTGAAGGATGGTATCCTTGATTCGGAGATTGGAGCCCATGATCTCGAAGGCCGCCACCCGGCCGCCCCCGACCTTGGGAAGGAGGCGTTGGCAGACGATCCAGCGGACCGTATCGGCCAGGCGGATGCGGATCTGGGTTTCCTCCTCCGTGGAAAACATGCCGAGGATGCGGTTGATGGTCTGACCGGCGTCCACGGTATGAAGGGTGCTGACGACCAAATGGCCCGTTTCGGCGGCGGACAGGCCGATTTCCACCGTCTCCCGGTCCCGCATTTCCCCGACGAGAATGACCTTCGGGGCTTGGCGGAGCGCCGCCCGGAGACCACTGGCGAAGGTGTCGAAATCATTTCCCATTTCCCGCTGGTTAAAGGTCGCTTTCTTGTGGGGATGGGAAAATTCCACGGGGTCCTCTAGGGTGACGATGTGAACGGACTTGGTGTCGTTGATCTTGTCCAAGACAGCGGCCAGGGAGGTTGATTTCCCGCTTCCCGTGGCCCCGGTGACCAGGATGATCCCATTCTTTTCCTCCGCCATCTTATAGAAGGCTTTGGGGAGATTAAGATCCTCGCAGGTGGGAATCCGGGTTTCCAGCTTGCGAAGGACGATGGAGTAATTGCCCCGCTGGGAGAAGATGTTGACGCGAAAACGGGCCTTGCCGGGCAGTTCGTAGGAGGAGTCGCAGGAGCCTTCGGCAATGAGGGTTTCCGTGAGGCGGTGGTCCTGATTGATCAGGTTCATGGCGAATATTTCCGATTGGAAGGGCGTCAGTTTACTGAAAGGCGGATCGAGTTCCACCCCGGTCAACTGTCCGGAAGCCTCGACCTGAAAAGGCTTGCCCACGGTGATGTTCAGATCCGAGACATTGCCGTGGGAGTCGAGCATTTTCCCTAAAATGAAGTCGATTTCCTGTTTTCTCATCTCAAGCTTTCCTCCCTGTCCGCTATCCTTGGTGGATGGCGATAAAGTTCCATAGTTGCCTCAGCTTGTATTATCGGGAGGACGTCGGCGTCGGGTATGAAATCCCTCCCGTAGCCTCCCCGCTTTAGCTGCCGGTAACCGCTTCCGGCACCGCCCGTCTTTATGCGTCGGTGAAGTCCGCCGGGGGCTTTTTCAACAGGGGACGGAACCTTGTTTTGTCGTTGGCTTTGGCGTAAGCCTCGTCGGGATCGATCCAACCCTTGTTGACCAACTCGTAGATGGCGTCGTCGAGAAGCTGCATGCCGTATTTCTTTCCCGTCTGGATCATGGAAGGTATCTGGAAGGTCTTGGCCTCCCGGATCAGGTTCCGGACGGCGGAGGTGGCGATGAGGATTTCGAGGGCGGCGCAACGGCCCTTCTTATCGATGCGTTTGAAGAGGACCTGGGCCACCACGGCGCGGAGGCCGTCGGCGAGGGTGGAGCGAATTTGGGCCTGCTCGCTGGCGGGGAAGACCTCGATGACCCGATCAACCGTTTTTGCTGCCGACGTGGTATGGAGGGTGCCGAAGACGAGGTGACCCGTGGAGGCCGCTTCCACGGCCAGGCGGATCGTCTCGAGATCTCTCATTTCGCCGACGAGAATGATGTCCGGATCCTCGCGGAGGGCGCCGCGAAGGGCGGAGGAAAAACTCTTGGTGTGGACACCCACCTCCCGGTGGTTCACAATGCACTGCTGGCTCTTGTGGACGAATTCGATAGGATCTTCCACGGTGATGATGTGGTCCTTTCGAGTCCGGTTGGCCTGATCGATGATGGCCGCCAGGGTGGTGGATTTGCCGCTGCCGGTCGGGCCGGTGACGAGAACCAGTCCCCGGGGCAAGGAGGCCAGTTTGGAGACTACCGCGGGGAGCCCGAGCTGTTCGGCGGTAAGGATGTTGCTGGGGATCTCTCTGAAGACGGCGGCGCAGCCCCACTTCTGCATAAAGAAATTGGCGCGGTAGCGTGCCAGTCCGGGAATTTCATAGGCGAAATCGACGTCTCCCGTCTCTTCGAACTGTTTGATTTTATGCTCCGGGGCGATCTCATAGAGCATAGCCTTGAGTCCGTCGTTGTCCAGCAGGTCATATTTGATCCGCTCGATTTCCCCCCGGATACGGATCGCTGGCTGCTGCCCAGTGACGAGATGGAGGTCCGAGGCCCCCTGCTCGTTCATCAACTGGAAAAAGGCATCGATTTTTGCCATGGTGAACCTCCAGAAAGTTTCGGGGAAGTATATGGAAATGGCCAAGGCTTGTCAAGATTCAAATAAAATCCACCTGTCAATGAGGGAAGCGCACCGTTCATATCCGATGATATGTCCTCTTGACAGCGACACGGAAAATCATATATGGAGGCAGTCAGAAAGGTGGCGGCCACAACGGCGTGCCATCTACCGTGGCGACAAGGGGATGTAGCTCAACTGGGAGAGCGCGGCGTTCGCAATGCCGAGGTCAGGGGTTCGAGCCCCCTCATCTCCACCAAGACATAGTCCGAGGATGTCCGAGGACGTACCAAACCCGCTGGAAACAGCGGGTTTTTTTAATCTTGTCTCAGGTGTTATATCGCCGGAACAAGGCAAACAACTTCTTGAAAATAGCTAGGTAATGTGATTGAATGTTGCACTGGGAACCAGAAAAGACGGTCAGGGAGCCATGACGTTCATCAAAACGGGAGCCATCATCGCAGGTTCATTAAAAATACTCCTGACAAGGTGAGATTTGCGATGCGTAAATAGGGCAAAAAGATGCAACTATTAAAGTCCGTTGCCGGCAAAATGCATTGTCTCCGCCGGTGGTTGCCACCTATGTGCCATAGAACTTCAGAATATCAAACCTATACGCCAACCGAATTCGTTTTTTGCTTCGTGCTTTTGGCGGTGTTGCTGTTCCCCTCTCTCTCCCTGCCCTTGGATAATTTTTCCGCCTGGAACGATATGATCTCCCGCGAACAGACGGAGGTAAGGGACCTACGACATGATCTGGACAAATTTATCGGCGAACAGCCTGCGGAAGCAAAAAAAGTCCAGGAAAAGATTAGGGATTTGAACCGGGAACTGCGGCATGTGCTCCTGGTCCACGGCATTTCCGAAAACACCCCTATGGAATGCCGTTATACCTTGAAAAAGATGGATGTCCTGAAGGAAAGCGTCCGCCGTGGCATCGACCCCATCAAGAATCAGATCAAAATGATCGACCAGTTTGAGAAGGAGACGCAGGGACGAAAAGAAGAGTACGTCAAATTGGCGGAAGATGTATCCTTGGCTGCCTCCGTTCCCATTATCCGGTATTACGTCGGAGAACTGGACGGCCTGTTGTCCAGCACCGTCAAGGCCAGGCAGCTTCTCGCTTTTTTCCCCAATATAGCGGAAGATTTTCTCCTGCGGCTGGAGCAACGCCGCGCGACGGTGGAAAAACGACTGATCGATTTGTGGAAGACATATTTTTTCAAACCGCTGCCCTCGTCCTACTTCACCGCCGAGGCCTGGCATTGGACTTCCATTGTAGCTGTCAACTGGTGGAAATTTGCACCGCTTTTCGGATTGACACCCGGGGAAGAACAGAAAAGCGCCTTTCTTGATTTTATCACCCAACTGTTAGGATTCTGGCTGGCGGTGTCGTTTGGGGGTTATTTCTTCCTGGCCTGGCTGGGGAAAAAATATCCGGCCAGCAGGCCGGTCCGCCATTTCCTGCCAGCCTTAATCTGGGTAACCCTCGGGCTTTCCATCTTAGTCAATACAGAGATTTCTGAGCATTTTCTCTTTGGTACATACCAGTCGTTTGGGGAGATCTTTCTTACCGGCGGCGCCGTTTCCCTGGCCTGGAACCTGCGGAAAACGATATCTACCGCCGTGGAGCCGCGGAGCGGCTACAACATCCTCTGGCCTCTGTGGTTCATCTATGCCGTTGGGGTATTTGTTCAGGTACTCCGCATACCCATGGTGGTGACGACACTGGTATTTGTTTCCCTGTTTCTTCTCTCCATTCTTTATTACTATCTTCTGGGAAAACGAATCACCAATGCCCGGGACCGGAAATTGGCCGTCTTAACAACGGTCCTAATGGCGGTCCTGGTCCTGACGGCCTTGCTTGGTTGGGGAAACCTGACGATGCTTGTCTCCACTTTCTGCTTCATGATCGTCCTGAATATCGAGCTGGGCGCCAGCCTGAGCGGCTACTTCTGGAGGATAATCCACTCCGGCCGGCTTAAATCCCACCTGCTCATTATGTTAAGCAACATGATCCTACCGTTGATCTTTATCGGGCTTTTGGCCCTGATGGTCATCTGGGCATCTCTGTACATGGGAGGGATGCCGCTGTTGCAGCGAATTGTTGCCTGGGAAATCGACTGGGGGGTACTACGGCTCCGGATCACCACCCTCTTGACCTTGACGGCATTATTTTTCCTGACCCGTTCCGGGATTGCCTTTTCCCATACGGCCATCCAGTTCCAGAGAAGCAAATGGGAAAATATCGAAGAGGGCGCCGTCAAGTCCCTGCAAACACTGTCTTCTTATATCCTCTGGTCGTGCTATGTGATCGTCTCCCTGCACTTTCTCGGGGTGGGGATCAGCAACCTGACGATCATTGCCGGTGGACTATCCGTGGGTGTCGGCATCGCGTTGCAGGATCTGCTCAAGAATTTCGTCAGCGGCCTGATGCTCCTTTTCGGGCGCTCTATCCATCCCGGTGACGAGATACAGGTCGATGACGTCCGCGGCAGCGTAAAAAAGATCAACATCCGCAGTACCGTGGTGCAAACCAACGAAGATTCGACCATCTTTCTGCCGAATGCCGATCTGGTGGCGAAAAAGATCGTCAATTGGACCCACAAGGATCCCCGGGGAAGGGCCGAAATTGTCGTGGGGGTCGCCTACGGCACCGACATGGACCTAGTCCGGGAACTCCTCATCCGATGCGCCTTGACCAATCCGGATGTGCTGAAAACCCCTCCTCCTTATGTCCTGTTCAGCGACTTCGGAGACAATGCGCTTATCTTGCACCTCCGCTTCTGGATCATGCATGTAGTGCTGGCCACGGACAGGGTAAAATCAGCGATCCGGTTCGATATCGACCGGGTTTTCAGGGAGAACAATATCGAAATAGCATACCCGCAGCAGGACATCCACATCCGTTCTCTGGCCGGATGGAGCGGTTGCCTGGAAAAACCCCCGGCGCCGCCGCCAGCTTAGCGCTGCCGCCGATGGAGGCGGTAAGTGTAAATAGCCTTTCTCACCTCCCGGGTAAGCCTATCCAGGAAATATATTGGTAAATTTCCAGTGTTTGCGCTTCTTCCAGCCTCCCTTCCGGTAGGCGTAGTTGGCCAGCAGCGGTAGGACCGTCGTGGCCTCGGCGAAGACCATCTTTTCGAAGGTAACATCCACCTTGCCCCAGGACTGGGCCTCCTTGAGGGTGGAACTGGAGCAGGCACCGTCCCGGACGTCCGCCACGGTAATCTGGATGGCATACTTGTGCATGGGGACATCCTTGCCGAGGATTTCGGCGCAGATCACCGTGTCCTGCGCGAAGTTCTTGGGAACGCCGCCGCCGATCATGAGGAGCCCCGTGGTCTCCGCGGCGATTTTGATCATAGTCAACTCCCGGAAATCCTTGACCGAATCTATGGTTACGTGGCATTCTGGACGATGGTGCTGGTGGAGCACCAGGCCGAAGCCGGCGCTACTGTCGGAGAAGGCAGGACAAAAGATGGGGACGTCGTTTTCATAAGCGACCTGAATGAGGGAATCCTTCTTTTTGGCATTTACGGTCAGGTATTTGCCCGTCTCCCGGATGAATTCCCGGGAGGAGTAGGGCCGGGGGGGAAGGGCGTCGGCGATCTCCCGGATCGTCCGGTCGCAGAGCTGCAATTCCTCCTCATCGATATAGGTGTCGTAGATCCGGTCGATATAGAGGGAGCGGAGGACCCGATCGTCGGCATGGGGCGATCCCTGGTAGTGGCGGAAGCCCAAGGCCTCGAAAAAGTCCATATCCACGATGGTCGCACCGGTGGCCACGATGGCGTCCACCATGTTGTGGCGGACGAGATCCACGTAGATCTGCATACACCCTGCGGCGGAGGTGCTGCCGGCAATGGTGAGAAATATGGCGCACTTCCTGTCCTTCAGCATTCGGTCGTAGATGGCGGCGGCTTCGCCCAAGTCCCGGGCGGAAAAGGACATCTTCTGCATGGCCTCCACAAGGTCCGTCGTGTCGTACGAGGTGATGTCGATATGGTGCACCGGCTTCTTTAAAAGGTCCTTTTTCTTCATATCCTCCTCAGTGATAAAAGTGATTATTTTCCTTAAATCATAGAAGGATAAATGTCAATCCAATATGAAAAACCATCTTGTCATCCTATCCCATTTCTGATACGCCTCCTTCGACAAAGGTGGGTCGGCGGATGCAGGAAGTCTGGACGGTAAGCGAACTAAACGAACGGATAAAGGTCCTTTTGGAATCATCTTTCGAGTTCCTCTGGGTGGAGGGAGAAGTTTCTAATCTTCGCCGTCCGGCCTCCGGACACAGCTATTTCACCCTGAAAGACCAGCGCAGCCAGATCCGGGCGGTGCTGTTCCGGACGGCGTCAAAGCCGCCCTTCGTCCTGGAAGACGGTATGCAGATCGCCTGCCGGGCCCGCCTGACCGCCTATACCCCCCGTGGAGAGTATCAACTCATCGTCGAACGGGTGGAACCCAGGGGACTGGGGGCCCTCCAGATGGCCTTCGAACAACTCAAGGACAAGCTCCAGACGGAGGGACTTTTCGATGCCCGGCATAAAAAACCGTTCCCCTTTCTGCCCCGGGGCATCGGCGTCATTACCTCGCCCACCGGGGCGGTGATCCGGGACATCATGCAAATTACGGGGCGGCGGTTCCCATCCGTCCCCATTCTGATCGCTCCGGTGCGGGTTCAGGGACCCGAGGCGGCGCCGGAGATCGTCCGTGCCCTCGCCCTGCTCAACGGGGAAAGCGGGGAGCCCGGTGCTTATCCGGATCTCGAGGTCATCATCATCGCGCGGGGCGGTGGTTCCCTGGAGGACCTATATCCCTTCAATACGGAAGAGGTGGCGCGGGCGGTGTTCCGGTCGCGTCTCCCCGTCGTTTCCGCCGTGGGCCATGAGACAGATTATACCATCACGGATTTCGTCGCCGACCTACGGGCACCCACCCCCTCGGCGGCGGCGGAAATGGTAGTTCCCGACCGTGAGCACTTGCGCCGGCAGGTCGGTGATGCATATGGAAGTCTGCTCCAAGCCCGGCAGCGCTGGGTGGATCGCTGGCGGGAACGGATCGAAGCGGCGGCGGGACAGCTCAAGTCGCCGGATCGCATCCTTGCCGATTATCGGCTCCTCCTCGACGATCATCGGGAGCGGCTTTTCCTGGCCCTGAACCGGCACATTATCTCCCGGCGCCATTGCCTGCAGTATCTGCGGACCCGCTTGGAGCATGTCTGTCCGACCGGAACCATCGACCGTATCCGGGTGGTTCTCGCCCATCGGCGGGAGCAGTTTGCCACGGGGATCGGCGCCTTTTTCCGGCAGCAGCGGGCCGTCATGGACCGGCAGGGCGTCAGCCTACAGGCGCTAAACCCCCTACAAGTCCTGCGGCGGGGTTACAGCATCACCCGCCGGTTCCCCGACGGCCTGATCGTGAAAAGGGCCGCCGACCTTGCCACCGGAGATCGGCTTTCCGTTCGGTTGGCGGCAGGGGAAATCCGCGCCCGCGTGGAGGTGGTGGCTCCCGAGGAGATGAAGGAGAGCGGATCGCTTTTCTGATCCCTGCTGCCGATACAACTTCCTCCCTCGCCGGCGGGGAAGGGACATACCCGGGAGGGGAGATGATAAGAATTATGTTTTTCGAAATAATGTTTTCAGGACTGCGCATGGGAAAACAGATGGAAAAGACCGGGCCGCGGTTGCGCGGTGAGCGGCGGGAGAGGTGAACGTGGCAAAAGAAAAGTTTGAAGAGGCCTTAAAGAAGCTAGAAGAGCTGGTAAAAACCATGGAAGCCGGCGATCTTACCCTGGATGAATCCCTCAAGGCCTTCGAGGAAGGGATCCGGCTGATCCGTTTTTGCACCCGGAAACTCGACGAGGCGGAAAGAAAGATTGAGATCCTGCTCCGGGACGACGACGACCGCCTTGCCGCCGTCCCCTTCCCTACGGAGGGCTGACATGGCGGCGGAAACGGCATACGGTGATTTGGATGTCTATCTGGCCCGGCGCAAGGCCTTAGTGGAGGAGGCCCTGGACCGCTTTCTCTCCCCGGAGACCGGCGTGCCGGAACGGATAATGGACGCCGCCCGCTACAGCCTCTTTGCGGGCGGCAAGCGGCTCCGCCCCATCCTCTGCCTGGCCGCCGCCGAGGTGGTAAGCGGCGCCTGGTCGGATGCCCTTCCCTGCGCCTGTGCCTTGGAGATGATCCATACCTACTCCCTGATTCACGATGACCTGCCGGCTATGGACGACGACGATTACCGGCGAGGCCGGCCGACGAATCATATCGTTTTCGGCGAGGGGCTGGCGATCCTGGCGGGGGACGCCCTGCTGACCGAGGCCTTTCACCTCCTGGCCCGCCGGGATTTAATGCCCGGTGTGGTCCCGGAAGACCGCCTGGAGGTGATCCGGCTGGTAGCCCGGGCAGCGGGCATGGCGGGCATGGTGGGTGGTCAGGTGATGGATCTGCAGGGTGAGGGCCAGGACCTGGAGCTGCCAACCCTCACGGATATGCACCGGCGCAAGACCGGGGCGCTCCTCGTCGTTTCCGTCGTTGCCGGGGCCGTCATCGCTGGCGCTTCGGATGGACAGAAGGAAATCCTTGCCGGTTACGGTGAAAAGATCGGACTTGCATTTCAGATTGCCGATGATATTTTAAATGTCACCGGCGACCGCGTCATGATGGGAAAAAGTACGGGCAGCGACGCCGTCCGGGGAAAACAGACTTTTCCGGCCCTGCTGGGGCTGGAGGCCTCCCGGACAAAGCTGGCTGACCTGGTTGACGGGGCGGCGGCGGACGCCCGGCGGCTGGGGGAACGGTGCGAACCCCTGGTACAGATTGCCAAATACATTATGGAAAGAAATAGTTAAGTGGGAAACATACTTGCTGGCATCAACGAACCTAAGGATATCCGGCAACTCGATATCCCCTCCCTGAGCTTGCTTGCTCAGGATATCCGGGAGTTGATCATAACGACGGTGGCCCGGACCGGCGGTCACCTCGCCTCCTCGCTGGGAGCCGTGGAGCTGACCCTGGCGCTTCATTACGTCTTCGACACCCCTCGGGACAAGATAGTCTGGGATGTGGGACATCAGGCCTATGCCCACAAGATCATAACCGGCCGCCGGGAGGCCTTTTCCACCCTGCGGCAGCAGGGAGGCATCAGCGGGTTTCCGAAGCGTGAGGAAAGCATTTACGATGTCTTCAATGTGGGTCACAGCAGCACCTCCATTTCCGCGGCGACGGGGATGGCGGAAGCCCGGCGCCTCAAGGGGGAAAACCACAGGATCGTCGCGGTTATCGGCGACGGCGCCATGTCGGCGGGGATGGCCCTGGAAGGCCTGAACTGGGCCGGGGGTCGCAAGGAAGACCTGATCATCATCCTCAACGACAACGAGATGTCGATCTCACCCAATGTGGGCGCCCTGTCTTCGTATCTGAACCGGATCATGACGGGGGAGACGGTGACCCGCCTCCGGGCCGATCTCAAGACATTTCTCAGCAGCATTCCCTCCATCGGCGGCCACATGGTGAAATTCTCCCGACAGTTCGAAGAGGCCCTTAAGTCCTTCCTTCTGCCCGGCGCCCTTTTCGAGGATCTGGGTTTCATCTATGTAGGGCCCCTGCAGGGGCACCGTTTGGACCGTTTAATTAAAAATCTCCACAATATCAGGCAAATGAAGGGCCCAATACTGGTGCATGTCCTGACGAAAAAGGGCAAGGGGTATCAGCATGCCGAGGAAAAACCTCTGCGATTTCATGGCACCTCCTCGTTCTGTATCGAGACGGGGCGGCCCACCGGCGGGGGGAACGGATCCGCCCCGATTACCTACACCGGGATGTTCGGCGAGACCCTGCTCCGGCTCGGCCGGGAAAACTCCCGCATCGTGGCCATCACGGCCGCCATGTGCAACGGCACCGGCCTGGATGAATTCTCCCGGGCCTATCCCGACCGCTTTTTCGATGTCGGCATCGCGGAGCAGCACAGCGTCACCTTCGCCGCCGGTCTGGCGGTGGAAGGGCTGATCCCCGTGGTGGCCATCTACTCCACCTTCTTACAGCGGGCCTACGATCAGATCATCCATGATGTGTGCCTGCAGAATCTCCATGTGGTCTTCTGCCTTGACCGGGGCGGATTTGTGGGCGACGACGGGGCCACTCATCACGGTGTCTTCGACCTCAGCTATCTAAGGTCCATCCCCAACATGATGGTCATGGCGCCCAAGGATGAAAACGAACTCCAGCATATGCTCAAAACAGCGGTGGATGCCGGCGGCCCCGTGGCGGTCAGATATCCCCGGGGCAATGGCCAGGGGGTGCCGCTTGATTGCGAGCCACACCCCCTGGCCATTGGCCGTGGAGAAATACTTTGTGACGGCAATGAGTTGGCCGTCATTGCCATCGGCGCTACCGTCTATCCGGCGCTGGCGGCCGCGGAGGAGCTCCGTAAGGAGGGAATCGCCATCCGGGTAATCAATGCCCG
Source organism: Deltaproteobacteria bacterium (assembly GCA_029561465.1). Classification (GTDB taxonomy): domain Bacteria; phylum Desulfobacterota; class Syntrophia; order Syntrophales; family UBA8958; genus UBA8958. Next base: position 23,506 of record JAKQIZ010000030.1, read on the forward strand.
CTTTGTCAAACCCATGGACCGAGAGTTGATTCGTGAAACGGCCGGAAAATTAAAGAAGTTGATTACCGTAGAGGAAAACGTTCGCATGGGAGGATTCGGCAGCGCGGTCATGGAACTGCTGGCTGTGGAAGAAATGAGTGATGTGCGGATCAGGATATTGGGTATCCCCGATGTCTTTGTGGAACATGCCACCCAGCAGGAGCTGCGACGCCAGGCGGGCATCGACCGCAACCATATCCTTGCCGCCGCCCGGGAACTGATCTCGGAAAGCGGGCAACGCGCGACGGTGGCATGCTGAAGTTACCCCCGGCGGACCGTTTGTTCCGGATCCGCAAAAAGCAGGCAACAGCGGCCGGCAGGAGTGAGGTGGTATGGAAGCGGCACGGGCGGATGAATTGTCATCTACATCTTCAGCCGCGGTTTGATCGTCAGGGTGTTGCCATGGGAAAAGTACGCCTGGACGTCCTCTTGGTGGAACGTCAATTGGTACCCAGCCGGGAGAAGGCCCGGGCGATGATCATGACCGGGGCCGTTCTGGCGGATGAAAAGCGAGTGGATAAAGCCGGAACCCTGATCGATCCCCGGGTGGAACTGCGCATCCAGAGAGAGGCGGAACCATATGTAAGTCGGGGAGGACGGAAGCTCAAGGGGGCCCTGGATGCCCTTGCCATATCGGTACGGGATCGGGTTATTATCGATGTCGGGGCCTCCACGGGAGGGTTTACCGATTGTCTCCTCCAAGAGGGGGCGAAGAAGGTTTACGCCCTGGATGTGGGCTACGGGCAGTTGGCCTGGCGGTTGCGCCAGGATCCCCGGGTCGTGCCCATCGAGCGCACCAACATCCGTTACTATGATGGCCGGGATTTACTGGACATAGTTGACATGGCCACCGTGGACGCCTCGTTCATTTCCCTGAAGTTGGTCCTGCCCGCGGTTTGTCCCCTGATCGAGGGGGAAGGCGCGATCCTGGCCCTGATCAAACCCCAGTTCGAGGTCGGAAAGGGCATGGTGGGCAAAAACGGCGTGGTGTCGGATCCAGATCTACACCGGCAAGTAGTCGGGGATCTACAGACCTTTGTGCGGACCCTGGGTATGGCGGTGCTGGGAACCTGTCCCTCTCCTCTCCTGGGACCGGCGGGAAACCGCGAGTTCTTTCTTTACGCGGCGAAAAGGTCATGAGCGTCAAACTCGCGGAAACGGCGGGCTTCTGCATGGGGGTCAAGCGGGCCGTGGACATGGTCCTGGAGTTGGCCCAGCACAAGGGCCAGGAGACCATCTATACCTACGGGCCCCTGATCCACAACCCCCAGACCGTGGAATTGCTGAGAAAACGGGGGATCGTTCCCATTGCCGCCATCGAGGAAATCCCCGCCGGCACGAAAGCGGCCGGCATCATCATTCGCGCCCACGGCATTTCCCCCCAGGATAGAAAGCTGCTCCGGGAAAAAAACCTCAAGATTATCGATGCCACCTGTCCCAAGGTCGGGCGTGTCCAGGCCATTATCAAAAAGCATGCCGTCCGGAATTACACCATCCTCATCATTGGCGATGCCGGCCATCCCGAGGTGAACGGACTGCTGGGATATACCTTCGGGAAGGGACTTCTGCTGGGCGCCGTGGAAGATGTCCACCGGTTGCCGCCCCTGGACAAGGTGTGCGTCGTCGCCCAGACCACCCAGAGCGTGGATGAATACCGCCGCATCGTCACGGCGATCCAGGCGCGCTTTCCCGACGCCGTCATCTTCGATACGATCTGCGACTCCACGGAGAGACGGCAGAGCGAGGTCAAATCCCTGGCGGAGGAAATGGATGCCATGATTATCGTGGGCGGTCGGAACAGCGCCAACACTCAACGTCTGGCCGACCTGGCGGCGTTGCCGGGGAAGCCGACCTTTCATGTGGAAACCTCCGAGGAACTCCCGGTCGAACAATTGGCGGCATATGAAAAGATCGGGATATCCGCCGGGGCCTCCACGCCGAATTGGATTATTGACCGGGTCGTCGACACCGTTACCACCAGGCAGGCCGATAAATCCCGGCAAATCAACACCATCTTTAGATTTTGGGTCTGGAGCGTCCGGACGGACCTTTATTCCGCCCTAGGAGCGGGGTGTCTGGCCGCAACCGCCATGCTCTTCCAGGAGTTGACGCTACGGTTTCTCTACATTGCTGTAGCCTCGCTGTATGTTTATGCCATGCATACCCTCAACCGGTTCATCAACCGGAAAACGGGAAGCATTATCGGCTCTTTCCGCGAGGAATCCTACCGCCGTCACGAAAGTAAGTATCTCGCCGCTGCCATCCTGGCCCTGGTGTTTGCCCTGGGGGCCGGTTTATTGTCCGGAAGGACGGCCTTTCTATTCCTACTGGCAATGTCCACCCTTGGTATCCTCTACAATGCCCAACTGGCGCCGTCCGGCTGGCCTTTCCGCAGCATCAGGGATCTACCCGGATCGAAAAACATAACCGTTGCCTTGGCCTGGGCGGCTATCACCGCCGTTCTGCCGCCGGTGGCCGAAAAATTGCCCCTTACCGAGACCACGGCGGTTTCCTTTGCCTTTATCTTCGGTATTGTCTTTGTCCGCTCGGTGCTGTCCGACCTCCTGGGCGTCCAGAGCGACAAGCTGGTCGGCAAGGAAACTATCCCCGTCTTGATCGGCAATGACCACACCCAGCAACTGCTGAATATGATTTCCCTGGCGCTTGTCATGATGCTGGCCGCCGCTCCCACCCTGGTCCGGACCGTATCGCTAAGTTATTTCCTGATCATCCCCGTAATTTATATATGGATTTGCTTCCGGCTTTATGATAAAAAACCGGGTCTTATCGGGGTGGTGAAGGAGGGTGTACTGGAAACCGCTTATATAATAGCCGGTTTGAGCTCCTGGGTGTGGTATTTGATCTTCGGGGGGAAGGGCTTATGATGACAAATCGTCGCAGGCGATTGATGTTCACAAAATCATGGTGGTGTTTTTTGATCCTGGGATGGGTGATCATGATTATCCTTGCCTGCGGCGGTTCCCTCCGATATGTGGAGCGGGATCCGGACCTGCCGGATTTTCACCCCCGGTCCATTGGTGTCCTGCCCGTCGATGCCGGGGGTTATGATGAGGCCAGGGGGATAGTCGAAGAGCTGGTCAGCGCCGCGCTCACAAACAAAGACTGGTTTGCCGCCGTCCTGCCCGCCGCCACCCTGAAGGCGAGGCTTCAGGGCGACCAGGTATTGCAGCAGGCGGTTAACGATTATCTGGCGAAGCTGAAAACGGTGAACTACTCCGATCCGGCCCTGAGTATGAAGATTGGCGTCGCCTTGAACATGGACGCATTTCTCGTCGTCACCGTCGATTCCTGGAGTTATGCCGTGGAAAACAAGGAAAAGGTGGCCCGGGCCGGATTGAGCATGAGGCTGATCGATGCCCAGACCGGCAAGACCGCCTGGCGGGCCGGCCATGATGTCGTGAAGGAATATACTTTTTTGAAACCGGAATTGAAAGATCTGGCAAGAAACGTGGTCGAGACAATGATCGGCGCCATGCCTCATTGATGGCAACCACCGGGGAGGTAATTATGAAAGCAAAGGTTCAGCGGGCCATCGACAGGATTCGTCCCAATCTGCAGGCGGATGGCGGCGACGTTCAGTTGCTCGAGGTGACGGATGATGGCCTGGTGAAGGTCAGGCTGTTGGGGGCCTGTCATGGCTGCCCGATGGCGCAGATGACCCTGAAAAACGGTATCGAACGCTACCTGAAAAAGGAGGTCCCGGAGGTCCGGGAGGTAGTGTCGGCATAAGTCAACAAATGAAATGAAATTAAAAGGAGATTGGGAAAAAAATGGCGTATATCATTACAGACGAATGCATTGCTTGCGGTTCCTGTGAAGACGAGTGCCCGGTAGAGGCCATCAGCGAGGGCGAGGATAAATATGTAATCGATCCCAAGGTTTGTACGGACTGCGGGGCGTGTGCGGATCAATGTCCGGTG